>JAFUZB010000084.1 GCA_017476845.1 Clostridia bacterium | reverse complement strand
CTGTTCGAACATTTCCGGGCGGATCTGCTTGAGTGCCTGCAGTGCTGCCGCTTTCTCGGCTTCCTTCTTGGTGCGGCCCTTTCCACGGCCTAATTCTTTTCCGTCGTGTGATACACGCGCTTCAAAGCTGGGGTCGTGCTGCGGACCGGACACGCCAAGAATTTCATAGACAGGAAAGGCAGCACCGTTCTGCTGGAGAATCTCCTGGAGCGTGCTTTTGGCATCCTGCATGGGACGCTTGACATCTTCTGGCTTTGGCCACAGGCGATGAACAAGTGCACGGGCTTCGTCCAGCCCGCCATCCAGATAGACGGCGGCAAGCACAGCTTCCATCGCATCGCACAGCACGCTGGGCTTGGTGCGCCCTCCGGTGATCTCCTCTCCGTGGTCCATGCGAAGGGCTTCCCCCAGCCCAATGGAACGGGCCACCGGGCTAAGGGCATCCTCACATACCAGGAGCGCGCGCAGATGCGTCAGGTTACCCTCCTGAAATTCCGGATGATCGTGATAGAGGATGTCACTCATGATGAATTCCAGTACGGCATCCCCGAGAAATTCCAGACGCTGGTTGTGATTTGCCTTCATGGAAGGGTGTGTGAGCGCCTGTGCTAAGAGGTCGGGATTGTGAAACTGGTATCCCATGGCCTGCATGACCTGCTGCAAATCCTGCATAACTGTCCCTTTCTGCGGTCAAAAAAGTGTACATACAGTTTGACGCTCCGGAATCCCGGAGCGCCTGACTTTACTTGTGGGCTTCGATGTATGCGGCAACGTCGCCGACGGTGCGCATTTTCATGATCTGGTCATCCTCGACGGTGATGCCGAACTGGTCTTCCAGGTCCATGATCATGACCATGATGTTGGCGCTGTCTGCCTTGAGGTCTTCCACGAGACGGGAGTCTGCGGTGATGTTGGCGGGATCCAGTTTAAGCTGTTTGGCGATCATTTCAATAACATTCTGAAGCATACTGTTTCCTCCTGGGCAAAAGGCCCGTGTATTCAATATATGCAGCCGCCCGAAAGCGACGTACTGCCGTTATTCTTCTTCGGGAAGCATTCCCTTGAGTCCTTCCTGGATGAGTCCTGTGACATTTCCTTCAATGATCTTCCGGCATTGCTTGATGGCGCAGCATACGGCATGTCCGTTGGAGGAGCCGTGTCCTTTGACCACCGCGCCTTGTACGCCAAGAAGCGGAGCGCAGCCGACCTCAGAGTAGTCCATGTCTTTCTTCACGCGCTTGAATGCGCCCTTGGACAGGAGAGCACCAAACTTGGAGACGGGATCGGCCATGAGCTCCTTCTTGATGATCCCCAGAAGAGATTTGGCCACACCTTCCATGAACTTGAGAATTAGGTTGCCGCTGAAGCCGTCGCAGACCAGAACATCGGCGGCATCATTGGTGATCTCGCGTGCCTCGACATTGCCCACGAAATTGTAGGGTGCCTTCTCCATCAGCGGATAGGTAGTCTTCACGAGTTCATTGCCCTTGTCGGTTTCCACGCCGATATTGATCAGGCCGACACGGGGATTCTTCACCCCGATGACGCGCTCCATGTAGATGGAGCCCATCATGCCGAACTGCAGCAGGTACTGCGGACGGCAGTCTACATTGGCGCCGCAGTCAATGAGCAGGGCACCGTTGGGTGTGCCGGTGGGAAGGACGGGTGCAAGGGCAGGACGCTCAATGCCTGGAATGCGACCCAGACGGAACATGCCGCCGGCCAGTACTGCGCCGGTGGAGCCGCAAGAGACAAAGCCGTCGACCTGCTTTTCCTTAAGCTGCAGCATACCGATGACGGTGGCTGACTTTTTCTTGGTGCGCACTCCCATCACAGGGCTTTCATCGTTCGTGATGACCTCGGGTGCATCCACGAGGGAGATGCGGTCTTTGACATCTCCCGCATCCTTGAGGAGCGGTTCAAGCTGGGGCAGATCTCCGGCGAGGGAGATTTCCAGGTCGGGATAGAGTCTGAGAGCCTCCAGTGCACCTTCTACAGGCGCCTGGGGAGCGTTGTCGCCACCCATGGCATCGAGAAAAATACGCATGGTACCTCCTGATATGACGGACGCTGTTCAAGGCAGCGGGTATTCCTAGTGCCGCACTATTCTAGCAGATGGGGCGTGCTATTGCAAGGTGAATGCGCCCGCATCCCTGAAGAAATAAGGGAATTCGAAGGGGTAGAAAGAAGCAGGCGCACATGGTATACTGCCTATCAGTACAACGCTTAGAGCACAACGAAACATGACGATCCATCACAGGAGGTTGGCTATGTCTGATTTTGACAGTCTTTATCCCATGGGTACCCTGCTAGGGGATGCCATTCCGGGAGCACCATTGCTTGCGCAGCGCGGCACAATTCCCGCAGGTGTCTGCACGATACAGCTTATGCAGCCTGGACAGGCGGATGTGCTCGCCGGAAAAAAGGACGGACACTATCCCCGCTATGACCGTACGCTTACGGTGGAGGTGTGGTATCCTGCGCTTCTTCGGGGCAATGAGACACATGCCGTCTATACGGATCACCTCGGCCGCGTGGACCTGGAGAATCTGAAGCCCTATACGATTCAGGGCCGTGCCTTCCGGGATGCAGTGCCGGATCCGGAGCATGGCCCCTATCCCGTGGTCGTGCTCTCCCATGGTTACCCGGGATCCCGCATGCTGTTGGTCAACCTTGCGGAGAATCTGTCCGGGAAGGGCTATGTCGTCCTCTCCATAGGGCATACGGACAATACGTATGAGGATTTCCCCAAGGAGGGCTCTCTGGAGAGCGCACTGATACATCGGTCTCTGGACCAGCGTTTTGTGATTTCCTCTCTGAAAGCGATGAATACCGAAGGATTTCTCAAGGGCATGCTGCAGCCGGAGAATGTGGGCCTTGTCGGCTTCAGCATGGGCGGTTATGGTGCGCTGCGCACGATCGGGGCATGCTTCAGTGACCAGGCCCTGCAGATGGCTGCGGGGTATGCCGACGAGCTCGCCGATCCCGAGGATTTCCGGGGTCTTCCCGAGGTGAAGGCGGCTGTGCTGTTTGCCCCGGCTGTGTTCTGGTTTGATGCGGCCAAATCGGAGAACATTACCGTTCCCACGCTGTGGATCTGCGGAACTGCTGACCGGACGGTCTATTACCAGATGGTGCACGATTTCTGTGAGAAAGCGACCCACTCCGAAAGAATGTTCGTAAGCTACGAGGGGTGCGGGCATAATGTGGCCAACAATCCTGCGCCTGCGGAGGCGCTGGGGACGGACTGGGAGACCCTGAAGCGCTGGGCTGATCCCGTGTGGGATACGCTGCGCCTGAACAGCAATAACTTCCACTTTGTCACGGCCTTTCTGGAGGACAGGCTCAAGGGAGACAAGTCACATGCGTCGTGGTTACGTCCCCATGTCTCCATCGGCCGAAATGCTGTATGGGCCATGCAGAGCGACGGAACGGAAGCCCCGGAACATACCTACTGGAAGGGATTCAGCGATGGGACGGCCTATGGCATCGTCATCGAACACTTTGAGAAGGAATAATGCATGACCGCCCTCCGGTTTTCCGGAGGGCGGTCATTTTATCCTTCGATGCTTGCATAGCGCTTGGCACCAAAGTGCATGAGCAGCATATGTCCGCCAAAGGCAAGTGCAGCAAGGCACAATGTGGCAATGATAGCGTATGTCGAGAAAGGCATATCATGGGAGAGCAGGAGATAGGTAAGGTATCCGAGCGTTCCTAGAATCGCAAAGCCCAAGAGCGTGGAGAGAACCGAGTTGAAGTTCTGCTTCATGGCTTCGTTTTCATTGTTCCAGTGCAGCTTGGGGTGCACGATGTCAATGAGCAGCGCCAGACAGGAGAAAAGGTAAGCTAGGAGCGAGGACCACAGCAGGGTTTCCAGCATCTGTGCCCACAGAGCGGGGAAGATGATGGTGAATGCGGCGCAGGGGAGGATAAACCCGAGCACGGCGGGAATTAATCCGACGAGCACCTTGGCGAGGAGGATATCCCGATCGCCCATAGGCATGCTGCGAAGCAGGCCGTGCCGTGTGCCCTCGCGCGATACCGCTGTGGCGGAGATGATGTTCATTCCGCCCATGAAGGAAAGAATGGCTGTGAGGAAGATGGCAATATAGGTGAGGGCGAAGTCGGCCCCAAAGATCTCCTCGCGCAGGGCGGAAAAGTCCCAATCAAATGCAGAACCGAAACCGACCACCATACCACCGGTCATAAGGATCGGAACCATGAAAGCTCCGGTGATAGCATTGAGCAGATAGGTCGGGGAGCGCTGGATCTGCAGCCATTCCAGGTGCATGAGCGCAGAAAGGCGGGAGGAGGAACGATAGTTCACGGTAGCGATGTTGATCTTTTTCCCTGAAGCGCTGATCTCGCTGCTGGTAGCCACCTGAGAGAGATATTTATGACCGATGAGGAGAAGAAGCACTGCCACGCAGGCGAGACTTACCAGGATCTGCAGTCCCAGCATGGGCAGGCTTCCTAGGAGCCCTTTGGCGGCCCAGCTCGCCGGCGGGAAGATATGCGTGAGTGTGTTTACAATGTCCATCCTTCCCGTGAGCAGGGAGATGAGAAACTCTGAGATGCCCTCGGCCGACTCCTCAATGTTGCTTGTGAAGGATGAAATAGAGAAGGAGATGGTGAAGGAGAGCAGGACAAGGATGAGGCTTCCGACCAGTGTGAAGGCATCCCTGTGTTTCCAGAAACCCGAGAAGAGGGAAATGATCCCTACAAGCAGTGCACAGATGGACAGCGGAATGACCGGAACAAAGAGCGTGACAAGCAGGCTGCGCAGAAGAAACAGCAGGTCAAATCCGGTCCGGATCATGTAGATGACAGTGAGGGGGAGAATAAACAGGGCACAGACCCCTGTCTCCGAGAGCCATACCATGGTCAACTTGGCGGCATACACCTCGCGGCTCTTTACGGGGAGGGCGGCATAGGTGGCGGTGTCCTTGGTAAAGTAAAGACTGGAAAGAATCTGAAACATACCGTAGACCAAGGTGAGGAGCATGGAGATCAGGACAACGATGACCATGAGGATGCCGGGAAGACTGAGCCCCTGCGCGCGCAGCATATCCATGACGGGTGCCATGCGTGCATCCTCCTGGAGCGTGACCAAAGTGTCCATGATTTTCCATTCCATGAAGGCTGTAAAGCCGCCTACATAGAAAAGGAGAATGACGATCCCAAGAATGCGACGGATCGACTTGGTGTCTTTGTTTGCCTTCCAGGTCTTTGGGTTCAAAAACCCGAGCTCCATTTTCAGATTCAGCAAGAGGATGGTCCAGTAGTTCTTCATCCCTGCGCCTCCTCCGGTGTTTCGGTGAGCTCCAGGAAGATCTCCTCCAGGGAGCTGGCGTGCTCTTCCGCTTTGAGCTCCTCCAGGGTGCCCTGGGCGGCAAGCTTGCCGTGGTTGATGAGCGCGATGCGTGTGCAGAGCTTTTCCGCGACCTCCAGCACGTGTGTGGAGAAGAAGACGGTCTTTCCCTGCGCGCACTGATTACGCATCTCTTCCTTGAGCAGGAAGGAGGCACGCGGGTCCAGTCCCATCATGGGCTCGTCGAGCACCCATACGCTCGGGTCGTGGATGAGGGCGCCGATGGTGGCAAGCTTCTGGCGCATGCCCTTGGAATAGCTGCGGATCTGACTGCCGACGGCATCGGTGAGCTCAAAGAGGGTCAAATACTTCTCCATCCGGTTTTTCCGATCCGTTGCGGAGACGTTGAAGATGTCCGCCATGAAGTTGAGGTATTCCATGCCGGTCAGACGGTCGAAGAGATCGGCTCCGTCGGGAACAAAGCCGATGAGCCGCTTGGCCTCCATAGGGTTGCGCTGCATGGAGATCCCGTCGATAAAGGTTTCCCCCTCCGAGGGATCAAGAATGCCTGTGAGCATCTTGATGGACGTGGTTTTTCCCGCACCGTTGGGCCCGATAAAGCCGAAGAGCTCACCGGTTTCCACCTGAAGATCCAAATGATCTACTGCCAGTGTTCCGCTCTTGCCGTAGGTTTTAGAGACACCTCGAAATGCAATCATGTTATCCTCCTACATTGCTTCGCCACTTCTTGTCTCCTGCGAAGTATGGACATTATAGGAAAAGGTACAGCTTTGTACAATGCAAAACGGGCAAGGCATACAAACCCAGGTCTCAAATGTCACAAGCGCAACACAAAAGCGGCGCCCGCGGGCGCCGCTTTCCAAAAGGCTGTGCTTATTCGATTTCGTCCACGTTCTCAATCTCTTCGGGACGATAGGCTTCGCCGGCCTCGGTGTAGACGATGTCCACACTCTCCTGCCAGGCGTGGTAGGCGTTTTCGATGGTTTCGTTGGTGACATCCGAGAGGAGCTCCTCCTCAATCTCCGCGCGCAGCTCATCGGTGAGCTCCACGGGGCCGGAGGGCACGTCGCGGGTGTAGTGCACGATGTAGATGCCGTACATGCCGACATAGGGCTCGGAGACATCGCCAATGTTGTCGATGGAGAACGCAGCCTGCACAAAAGCCGGGTCATACATCATGGAGTCGGAGAAGACAGAGTAGCCGTAGGTCTTGTTGGGCTCCTGCTGCATGCCGGGATCGGTGCTGTATTCCGCAACCAGCTCGCTCCAGGGGGTGCCGGCATCCAGCTTGGCATGGATTTCGTCGATCACGTCCTGGACAGAGGCGATGACAGCGGCCTTGGCAGCCTCGACTTCAGCTTCAGTGACGGGCTCGCTCTCCTCAGCCTCAGCCTCGTCCTCGGTATCGGTGTCTTCAAGCGCATCCTCAGCCTCGGTGTCGTCGGGCTCGGCCTGCTCCTCAAAGCGGTTCTGCAGGTCCTGGTAGGTGGCCAGCAGGTCCTCATCCACGCTCAGGAGAATGTGGGTGATGCCGCGGAACCCTTGGGGTACAAAGTAGGGCTCGTAGCCGTAATAGGCGGTGTAGATCTCATAGGTGGACGGATCGTTGGCATAGGTGGCCTCGTCGTCTGCAACATGGGCATTGTAGGCCTCCACCACCTGATCGAAGGGAACGGAGAGATCGGCGGTGAGCACCTGATTGACCTTCTCGTAGAGGAAGTTCTGCTTCTCGGTCACGGCGATATAGTCGTAGGTGTAGCCCATAAGGTCCAGCATGCTAATCGCGCTCTCGCGGGCACTGGCCTTCTCTTCGTCTGTGGCGTCCTCAGCGGGCTCCAGACCATAGTAGGTGTAGACCTGGGCAATCAGATCCTCGTAGACGGAGTCGATCTGTGTGAGCAGTTCGAGCGCGTCATCCTCGGAGAGGGGATCCAGTCCCAGGGATTTGGCCGTCGCATCATAGAAGGCGGTCTGCAGATAGGTTTCCATGGCCATCTGTCGGGCAACGGAGAGCATATCCTCACTGGTCATATCTACGCCATACTGGGTGTAATAGGAGACAATTTCATCGAGGACCTCGTCAACCTCGCCCTTGAGGACCTCGGTTTCACCGCCGATCACAGCCAGTACGGTGTCGGAGTCATCCTCGGTCGTCTCCGCAAACGCGGGGAGCATGGTCAGGGTCATCAGGAGCGCTGTGAGGAGCGCGAGAAGGCGGGAATGGAGTTTCATACAATCGTCCTTTCTTTGTGGAGAAACCTCCTGGAGGAGATGGCAAACTTATACCACCATGATTCAAGCCGCGCAAGGCGAGGAGGCAAAAGTTACACTCTGTTCACCATTGTACCCAAGTGTAGCCCCGCCGTATGAAGGTGGGATGAACGAAGTGTCAAGGCTGTGTGACGCGCTCCAGACGATGGATGCGGTGATAGTATCCCCAGATGAGCAGCACAGCTGCACCGATCCATGCGGCGATCTCTGCGAAGTACACACCCCATTCACCGATGAGCCGCGGGAGGAGAAGTGCGCAGAGAATACGCATCACCAGCTCCACCATCCCGGAAAGCATGGGAATGAAGGTGTCGCCCAGGCCTTGCAGGGTGGAGCGGTAGACAAAGAGTAGATACAGGAAGAATAGCCCTGAGGCCATCACTCGCAGGCAACGGAAGGCGTAGACGAGTACCTGGGAGGCGATCTCGGGGTCATCCTCAATGAACAGGGACAGGAGATTGCGTCCAAAGAGGAAGAGGAGGAGGGTGATGGTGAGCGCAATGCACACGGTGATGATTGCCGACTGGCGCAGTCCCTGCTTGACGCGCTTGAGATTGCCTGCGCCAAAGTTCTGCCCCGCAAAGGTTCCCATCGCGTTGCCGATGGCTGTTCCGAACAGCTCCAGCATGCCCTGGAGGCGGGAGGCGGCATTGTAACCGGCCATGAAAAGTAAGCCGAAACCGTTGACCACGCGCTGGAGCACCAACCCGCCGATGGAGATGATGAAGTTCTGCAGAGCGATTGGTGTACCGAGCTTCAAAAGACGCTTCATCATGCCTGTGTCCGGACGCAGGTCAGTGCGCGCGATCTGGAAATCGGGAAGGCGCATGACGGCCTGCAGACAGATGACGAAGGAGAGTACCTGGCTTAAAACGGTGGCTGCGGCCGCCCCTGCAACGGCCAGGTGATAATAGATGACGAGCACCCAGTCCAGGACAATATTCAGCGTGGTCGCGCAGCCCAGCGCAAATAGCGGTGTCCTGGAGTCACCCACACCGTAGAGAAAGCCGCTGAGTAGGTTAAATCCCATGATCACAGGGATCGCGCCAAAGACAATGCGAAGGTACAGCTTTGTCAGGGCAAAGGTGTCCTCCGGGAACTTGAGGGCAGTGAGGATCGGATGCAGGAAAATCTGGGACACGCTCTCCAAAAGCAGGATCAGCACAAGGGAGAGAAGGATACTTTGGCCCGCAGCGCGCTTGACCTCCTTCTGGTTGCCTGCGCCGAAGGACTGGGCGATCTGAATGCCGAAGCCCTGCGCCATGCCCATGGCGACGGAGAGTACGGCCCAGTCGAGCCAGCCGGAGCCGGAGACCGCGGCGAGCGCCGCGACGCCCTCGCCGCGGTCGTTGTGGGTGTGGACCGAGAGGATGATGTGCTCCCGGCGCTCGAGGTGCGTCGACATGTACTCGATCCGGTCGGCGTAGACGATCGGGAGATCCAGCTCCACAGTGGAGGGGAGGTTAATGATGACTTTCCGG
>JAFUZB010000083.1 GCA_017476845.1 Clostridia bacterium | reverse complement strand
TGATACCTTTCTTTTTGGCGGTACAGTCCAACAAGTGCGTTGATGATGTGTGTGGCACTTGTAGGCCGGTATCCCTCTTTTTGTTTACCATAATACCATGCCTATAGGAAGTTGCAAGACTAATATCCAGAATCACGGTGAAAGACTAATTTCCAGTTTGGACTTTCGAAACCTGCACTTAGATTTTCATATGACGAAAAACAAAAAAGTTGAAAAATCTGGTTGACAAGTGGCCAAATCCGTCGTAAGATTCCCTACGAAAACGATTTAGGAGCGTTTGGAAAGAAAGACAAGATGAGGTCCGGAAGGCAGGACAAAGCTTCCACGGAGGAAGCATGGATTTAGTTCTGCAAGGCAGGGAGGTTCCCGGCCGGGCCGCGGCTTTCTGCGCCAAAGAGCCCCGAAAGAGTTGTGAACCTTTTCAGTGCGAAAGCACTGTGAAGAAATTAGCGGGAAACCGCAAAAGAACAAGGAGGAACCCTACCATGAAAAAGATCCTCGCATTCGTTCTGGCTGCCATGATGCTCCTGGGCTGCATGAGCTTTGCCAGCGCCGAAGAGGGCAAGATCAAGCTGGTCGTTTGGTCCTTCACCAACGAACTGCAGGGCATGATCGAAAAGTACTATCTGCCTGATCATCCCGAACTCGACATCGAATTCCAGATCTATCCGACCGACGGCAATGCCTACACCACCAAGGTGGACAACCTGCTGGGCGCCAATGCTACCAGCGAGGAAGCCCCCGACATCTTCACCCTGGAAGCTGCTTTCGTGAAGCACTATGTGCAGAGCGATTGGACTGGCGACCTGAAGACCATCGGTTTCACCGACGAAGAGCTTGGAGAAGCCTTCCCGGTCATGGCTCAGATCGGTCAGAACTCCGACGGTGTGCAGAAGGGCCTGTCCTGGCAGTCCACCCCCGGCGTCCTGATGTATCGTGCTTCCCTGGCTGAAAAGTACCTGGGTGTCACCTCTCCTGAAGAATTCCAGGAGAAGGTTGCTGACTGGGATGCCGTTCTTGAGACCGCTGAAGAGCTGAAGGAAGCTTCTGAAGGCGCTTGCAAGATGTTCATCGGCTCCGGCGACATCTGGAATGCCTATCAGTATCAGCGCACCGAGCCCTGGGTTGTGGATGGCAAGCTGGTCATCGACGACGAACTGCTCGACTTCGAAGAACTGTGCAAGACCCTCGAAGAAGACGACCTGACCGCTAAGGGCGCTGCTTGGGCCGAGACCTGGTTCGCCGGTATGCGCGGTGAAGTCGAAACCCTGTGCTACCTGCTCCCCACCTGGGGCCTGCATTACACCCTGAAGCCCAACTGCGTTGCTGGCTGGGATGCTGAGAACCCCGATTCCGAAGAGAACATCAAGAATGCTACCGAGAACGGCACCTATGGTGACTGGCGCATCGTTGACGGCCCCGTGGCTTACAGCTGGGGCGGCACCTGGATGGGCATCAATGCTGCAAAGGCTGCTGAAGCTGACGACGCCAAGAAGGCTGCCATGCATGACCTGATCTACTTCTTCTCCCTCAACGAAGACTGGCTCGTGCAGTATGCTGCCGACTCCGGTGACTTCGTGGGCAGCGCCAAGGCTGTGGAGACCATCCTTGCCAACGGCGGCACCCCGAACCCCTTCCTGGGCGGCCAGGACCACTATGCCATCTTCGCCAGCGCTGCTGCTCTGGCCAACGGCTCTCTGATGAGCGAATATGATGACACCATCAACAGCCTGTGGAGCGACTATGTGACCACGCCTTACACCAAGGGTGAGAAGGATCTGGACACCTGCCTGGATGAATTCAAGGCTGCTGTGGCTGCTGCCATCACCACCATCACCGTCGACTGATCATCAGCTGACATGAATTGAGGTAGTCAAACCAAAGGGGCTGTCTCTTGCCAGTGAGGCAGGGGACAGCTCCTTTCTTTACCAGAGTGCACGTTTCCAGCGCAAGACGAGGAATGAGGAGTGGGAACGACCCGTTTCCTTTCCCAGCCCTCATTCCTTGTCCGGAATCGGATAAAAAACGAGGTGGCTTTATGCAGGCGAACAAGAAGCATAAGTCGGTGAGCTACAGCCATTGGGGCTATATCTTCATCGCACCCTTCTTCATTACCTTTTTGATTTTCCAGCTGTATCCGATCTTCTTTACCTTCCGCACGAGTCTGACAGACGCCGTGGGTTGGGAGAAGATCCTCAATAACAATATCATCGGTTTTGAAAACTTCCGTCAGCTCTTTGATTCCTCCAGCCTTGTCTACTCCAAGTTCTGGGGTGCCCTGGGGAATACGATCATCATCTGGTTCTTTAACTTTGTGCCGCAGCTGGGTCTGGCCCTGATCCTGGCCAGCTGGTTTACCGACAGCCGTATGCGGCTGCGTGCCCAGGGCTTCTTCAAGGTGACCATATTCATGCCGAACATCATCACCGCTGCTACCATCGGTATGCTGTTCATGTCCCTGTTCGCCTTCCCTGTGGGTCCTGTGAACACCTTCCTGCAGTCCTTTGGCTTCTCCAACCTGCCCATTGAGTATTTCCGCTCCGTGGCATGGTCCCGCGGCCTGATCTCCTTCATCCAGTGGTGGATGTGGTGCGGCAATACCATGATCGTCATGATCGCCGGTATCAGCGGCATCAACCCCTCCCTGTTTGAAGCGGCGTTGGTCGACGGATGTACGAGCCGCCAGACCTTCTGGAAGATCACGCTTCCGCTTATCAAGCCCATTTTGGTCTATAACCTGACCACCTCTCTCGTCGGCGGCCTGACCATGTTCGATATTCCGCACATGATGACCCAGGGCAACCCGAACGAGACCACGAACACAGTGGCGCGCTTCATCTATATGCAGGGCTTCACAGGTTCGCGCAACTTCAACATGGCCAGTGCCGCATCGCTGGTGCTGTTTGTGATCATCATTGTGGGCTCCCTGCTCATCCGTTGGCTGCTCAACGATCACGAACCGAAGCCGCAGAAGGGAGGCAGGTAAGATGAAGAATACACGCAAGATAATCTGCCTGGTAATGCTGGCTATTGCCATCATCGGCCTGTTCCTGCCGGTGGCATCCTTCAACGACAATTCCTCCGCCTCCATGAGCGCGGACATCGAAAAGCAGCAGGGCAAGGTCGACAGCGCACAGACACAGCTCCAGCGCTGGATCGACGGCGGCAAGAAGTCCGAAGCGGACATCCAGAAGCAGCGCGACAAAGTCCAGAAAGAACAGGACAAGCTCGATGCCCTGATCGCTGAACAGGAAGCGGCAAGCAACGAGACCGGCGATGGACTTTCTTACGCTTTCCTGCCTGGCAAGCTTCCCGCTGAACTGGAAATCGACATGAATGTCGTCAACCAGTATAAGGTCTATACCGCGAACTTCGATGCCTACTATGCCTGCACCTGGGCCGCACTTGCCTGCCTTGTGCTCGCGGCGCTGCTGATTATCGCGGGGGGGAACAAGGACGCAAGCAAGCTGTATACGCTGGCATCCTTCCTGCAGCTGGCCGGTATTCTCCTTTCCTGCTATATCATCTTCCGGCTCATCGCCTTCCCGATCAAGCTGCCTTACGGTAACGCAGAGCTGCATACGCCGGTTGCAGTGATGATCCTGGCAGGCTCTATTCTCTCCTTTGCCATCCATGTGCAGGGCGTGCAGAATTCCAAGCGCTCCATGATCTATGTTTTCTGCTCGTTCCTCTCCATTCTGGCCATCATGCCCTTCTGGATCATGATCGTGAATGCGACCCGTTCCAGCCAGGCAATCCAGCAGAGCGTAAGCGTGATTCCGGGAACGTACCTGAAGTACAACTGGAACGTGCTTTCCTCCAAGAACTTCGATGTTTCCATCGGCTTCAAGAACAGCGCGATCATCGCCTTCGGCTCGACAATCCTCTCGGTGTACTTCTCCGCTATGACCGCCTACGGCTTCAAGGTCTACCAGTTCAAGGGAAGCAAGTTCCTGTATGCAGTGGTTTTGGCCATCATTATGATCCCCGGACAGGTCACCGGTACCGGTTTCTACATGTTCATGTATCAGCTGGGCTGGATCGACAGCTATCTGCCCTTGATCATCCCGAGCATCGCGAGTGCAAGCACAGTGTTCTTCTTCCGTCAGTACCTGGAAGCCAACTTCCAGATCTCCCTGGTCGAAGCGGCACGTATTGACGGCTGCGGCGAGTTCCGTACCTTCAACCGCATCGTTCTTCCGATCATGGTTCCGGCCATGGCAACCATGGGTATCATGGCAGTCATCGGCGCCTGGAACAACTACCTCACTCCCTTGATGCTCCTTACCAAATCTACTATGAAGACTCTGCCTATGATGGTGCAGGAGCTGCGCGGCGATATCTACCGCACAGAGTACGGCTCCATCTACCTGGGTCTGACCATGACTGCGCTGCCGCTTCTGATTGTCTATTTCGCGTTCTCGAAGTACATAATCGCCGGCGTCGCACTCGGTGGTGTGAAAGAGTAAGCATTGCGGCGGGCCTGCTTGCAGGCCCGCCAACGCGTACCTATCTGTGCCTGTAGGTCCTGAACAGCACGCGCAATACCCCTTTCTTTTTGCGGGAATACGCTATCAGAATGATCGTATCATCCAGTAGGGCTTAGAAACTTTAATTCAGAAGTACTTCCCCTGCGCATGGGAGATCAGACCTCTATTTTTGCGTGTGGGAAAGTGAACAGACGACTGAAAAGGGCACGAAATGTCGGGCTACGGGAACCCAAAGCCGTTATCCTTTCAAGTGCAAGGACAAGCGCTATCCCAAAACCCGATGGCTAACGTTTGGAAATTGCCGGAGTTGGCCCGAAACGACGAGAGGCTCGGCCGGTGGTCGACAATCGGTTTCAAGCACTTAAGCATCTGCAGGTAACTCAATGTTTTTAAGGTCTGTAGAGTTTTTAAGATTATCCTGAATGGAAGGGAGGGAACCCCCCGTGCCAGTAACGATCCGTGCGCTCGCCAACAAATGCGGGCTGTCCGTCTCTACCGTCTCCAAAGCGCTCAACGGTTATACCGATATCAGCGAGGCTACCCGCGAGGCGGTGGAAAAGGCCGCCAAGGAGATGGGCTACTATCCCAATGCGCATGCGCGCGCACTCAAATACGGAAAGAGTTATAACCTGGGTGTTCTCTTCGCAGATGATACTCATTCGGGATTGACGCATGCCTTTTTCTCCGAAGTCCTGGAAAGCTTTAAAAAGGAAGCGGAGAGCGCGGGCTTTGATATCACGTTTATCAGCCACAATCTTGGGACCGGCAGGATCACGTATGAGGAGCACTGCCATTACCGCCAGATTGACGGGATCTGCATCGCGGCTGTCAACTTTGCGGATAAGGAGATCCAGAATCTCTTCGAGGGCACACTTCCGATTGTTTCCATCGATAATGTGTGTGGCAAATGGCCATGCGTGTTCTCCGACAACGATACGGGCATGAGCCTGCTGGTGCGGTATATCGCCAAGCGCGGCCACCGAAAGATCGCCTATATCCATGGGCAGGACGGCGAGTCCACCAGGCAGCGGCTTTCCGCCTTCAAACGGACGATGGAGCAGCTCCATCTGCAGGTACCGGAGGTCTATATCCGTCCGAGCCACTATACCGATCCTGAGCATCTCCAGAAGGTGTTTACAGAGCTCATGAACATGGAGGACAGACCTACCTGTGTCATCTGCTCGGACGACTTCTCGGCCTACGGTGCCTTCGGGGCAGCTGAGGCCCTTGGCCTACGGATCCCGGAGGATGTATCGATCGCCGGTTTTGACGGGATTGAGGCAATGAAGTATATGCATCCGCATCTGACAACGGTGCGCCAGGATACAGACAAGATCGGAAGAGACGCTGCCAGGCGCCTGATCTCCCTGGTGGAAGTTCCTTCTCAACCATCCAGGGGTAATATTCTGGTCCCGTGTTCCCTGATCGAAGGGGAAACGGTCAGGAAAATATGAGGATGGACAAAACGGTCAAATGCAAACCTGATATGACGGGATTGCCAAAACGGACAATTTCGTCATATTTTTGTTACAAAAGAAGGATACACACGACAATCTGGATAAGGCAAATTTCGAAACGGACCCGCAAAAGAAGGAACAGCAACGAAAAACATGAGAAATACAGCACCTATCTCGTCCGAAACCTCCAAGAAGGACACACACGGCGAACTGGACCATTATGTAACGGAAAAAGCCAGTAATTGCAATATCTTCAGAAAAAAAGAAGGGCAGAAAATGTGAAAAACCCCTTGTCTAAAAAACAGGGATGTCCTATAATCTCAATGTTGTCTGTTTAGGGATGAAGCGATAAGTTGCCGCCCGGCCAGGCGGGTAATTATCGCGGACCAGTCCGATAATCGGGCGACGGACTCGAAGATACCGGCAGTCCTGCACCTGCAGTGGGGTCGCCGAAGTATCACGAGAACGATCAAGGAGGGTATTAAATGGCCAACCAAAAGATCCGCATCAAGCTCAAGAGCTATGAGCACAATCTTGTCGATCAGTCTGCAACGAAGATCGTTGAGACCGCCAAGAGAACCGGTGCTCGCGTGTCCGGTCCCATTCCGCTTCCTACGGAAAAAGAGATCGTGACCATCCTGCGTGCTACCCCTAAGTACAAGGACAGCCGCGAGCAGTTCGAACGCCGCACACATAAGCGTTTGATCGACATTATCAACCCCAATCCGAAGACGGTGGACGCCATGATGAAGCTCGAACTTCCTGCTGGTGTCGAAATCGAAATGAAGCTGTAAGGCTGGAGGAACGAGATCATGAAGAAAGCGATCCTTGGTAATAAGATCGGCATGACGCAGGTCTTCACCGAAGACGGCCGCCTTGTTCCGGTCACCGTGATCCAAGCTGGCCCCTGCACTGTGGTGCAGAAGAAGACCGTTGAAACCGACGGTTACGAAGCTGTTCAGGTCGGCTTTGGCGATCTGAGCGAAAACCGTGCGAAGAAGCTGCTGAACAAGCCTGAGCAGGGACACTTCGCAAAGGCCAATGTAGCGCCCAAGCGCAAGCTGCGCGAATTCCGCTTTGACGATTGCACTCCCTACAATGTAGGCGACGAGATCAAGGTGGATCAGTTCGTCAAGGGCGACCACATCGACATCACCGGCACCAGCGAGGGCCATGGCTACACCGGC
>JAFUZB010000082.1 GCA_017476845.1 Clostridia bacterium | reverse complement strand
GCCCATCAGTGGGGCGACCGTGCCTCTGCCTCCGTTACCTTTGATCTCGCCGAAGCGCTCATCTACAACGAAGAGGGTGTGGGCGCAAGGGACACCGACAAGGTGGTCGCCAAGAACGCTCTGGACGATGTCACGGCCGGCGACGGCTGCATGCTCGACGGTTATCTCTCCCGCTCCGATATCGCCGGCGGCATGAAAGAGATCATGAAGCACACCTCTAACGAGGAAGCCAATGAGAACGCCTCCGAGGGTGTCGCAGAAGTCCTCGCATTGACCGATGACGAAAGCGCCGAATACACCTTTGAAACCTATCTGGGCGGCGTAAAAACCACTGTCACAGAAACCCTGTATGCTCACGGAAACAACATGATGCCCTTCTCCGAGAAGACCCCCTACGGTCTGGACGCCGAAAGCTTTGAGGATCCGCTCTGGGAGCAGACCTACTACGTTGTGGAAGGTCAGGTAACCGAGAACGGCAATCCCGTGGTCGTCGATTCCGAGCCTTCTGAAGCCCACCACGTACTGACTGTGCAGGACCTGGCCGGTGTCGATATCTACACCGAGGAAGGCCTGAAGCTCTTTGATCTTCTCGCCAATATGACAACCATCGACGAAGCCATCGAAATCCAGGGTAACTCCGGCTGGAAAGTCCCCGCTGCCGATTCTGTGGGCAAGCCCCAGCAGATCGCTGTTGACGGCCCCGGCGAACCCGGAAACGGACAGTACAACGGCGGCACCTGGTTCACCTGCGCTGTGACCATCGCTTCTACCTGGAACCGTGATCTCGCCTATGCGGAAGGCGTCTCCTATGGTCACCAGGAAGTGCTCTTCGGCATCGGCTGCGCTTATGCGCCGGCTATGAACACTCATCGCAGCCCGTTTGGCGGACGTAACTTCGAATACTACTCCGAGGACGGCTTTATCGCTGGCGAGATCGGCAGAAGCGCCACTGCCGGCATCATGTCCACCGGTACCAACGTCTTCATTAAGCATGCCGCACTCAACGACGGCGACACCAACCGCGGCGGCAATACCACCTGGGCCAACGAGCAGGCGATCCGCGAAATCTACATGCTCCCCTATGAAATCTACATCAAGACCTACAACGCCAACGGCGTCATGGGTTCCCTCAACCGCATCGGTATGAGCTGGTTCCACTACGGTATGTACAAGACCATCATGCGCGATGAATGGGGCTGGCAGGGCATGCTCATCACCGACGGTGACGGCGGAAGCGGCGACTGCTACAACACCCCTGTGGCCATGCTCTCCGTGCAGGGCAGCATGCTCTCCATCTCCAACTACATCAACTCCCGTCAGACCGTGGCTGCCTATGACGATGCAAGCGACTATGTGTATGGCCGCTACATGCTCCATAACGTCATCCGCAATGCCCTCTATCAGTACGCTTCCACGCTGGACAAGTAAAGCCTTCTCTTCCGGTATCCCTGAGGCACAGTCTCCTGTGCCTCAGGGCCGGAAAAAGCAGTACCTACAACAGAAAGGAGTTTCCCGATGAAGAAGATTCTGCCCGCGCTGCTCGCGCTCCTTCTCATCTTCACCCTGGCCTGTGCTATGGGCGAGGATGCAAAGCTGCTCACGGCGCCCACCGATTTCGTCTTTGATCCCATGACCGGTGCCTATTCCTTCCAAGCCGTCGACGAGAATGTCTCCTATTACTTCATCCGCTTCTTTGAGGTGAAGGACGGACAAATCTCCGGCGAGTACATTTCCTCCTCCAAGCGCATCCGCGGCGGAAAAACCGGCGAGATCTCCGGCACCATCGACCTGAGCGATGTCGCCTGGGGCAATTATGCCGTCTCCCTCAACAGCTTCGCAGCCTCCGGCTCCGACTTTGTGAGCCCCGATCCCGTGAACATCTTTGTCAATTACGGTGTCGGCCTGCCTCTGGAACGCCCCGAGATGCTGGCCATGGTGTCCGGCAATGAAGTGCAGTTCGTCATCGACTGGTGGTCTCTGGATGACTATATGTACTATGAGTACCTGCCCTATGCCCGCTTCACCTTCTATACCGACGAGACCCTCTCCGAGATTGCCTACAGTGATACTGTCGATCTCGCTCTTCTCAAGGATACCCTGCGCAAGAACCCTCCAGGCGTTGAGGAGATATGGGGCTACACCATGACCGGCGGCGATCACCTCTACATCCATCAGGGAACCGAGGTTGTCGGAGGTCCTGTGGGTTCCTTAAACAGCGATATCTACTTCTGCTTTGACCTGTATACCTACTCCACCGAATCCATGGGCATTCCCGCAGGCACCTACTATGTGACACTTCAGGCCCTGTCCCGCGATGATTTCGTTCTCGACTCTCAGGTGACACCCGCCATCCAGATCACCCTCACCGATGATGCGCCCGTCGCCGAGTACGAGATGGCAGCCACTGAACTGTGGCATGAGCCCGGTCAGATGGATATGCCCGGCGTCAACCCCGGTCTGCAGACCGATCGTGTTGATTTCGCCTGCACTCAGCCCACCGTCGGTGTCCTTGCCGATTGATTCTTACCCCGATTCCGCCGCCCGGCACTTCTGCCGGGCGGTCTTTTTTGCGCTCCCACGCCAAACCATTCGTTCCGCTTTTTCGACCTTTTGTTCCCTCTATCTGTCTGTAACGTCCACATCTTGACCACTTGTGCCAAAGTTATGTCGATTATGCAACCTCTTTTCTATACTGTACCTGCAGCCACACATCAGAGTGTGGCATCCCATCACTATATTGAAAGAGTCTGGAGGTTATCATGAACATGCGCAGCAGAATTCTCTCTATCCTCTGCATCGTTGCCCTGCTCCTCACCTCACTCGCCCCGGTCAGCAGTCTTGCTCTGACCGCAGACGAAGCCTACGCCGAGGGCTATGACGTCAGTGTCCAGCTCGAAGCGGAAGGTGCGGTGCTTCTCAAGAACAGCGGCATTCTTCCCCTTGCCGAAGGCACCGGCGTGACCGTGCTGGGTGCTATGAGCTACAACTACGTCGAAGGCGGCACCGGTTCCGCCGGCGGACTGGATGACGAGAACACCGTACTCATGCTGGACGCGTTCTTCGAAGCTGGATTGGACGTCAACGAGGACGCCTGGTACTGGCTGGAGGAACAGTGCGGCGGCGAGCGCGGTGTGGACAGTGCCGATCCTGCGCAGGTCGGCTGGACCAGTTACCAGAAGATCCACGAGTTTGCACCTGATGTCTATGAGGCTGCCAAGGATACCCTCCTTCTGGACGGCTATACCGATTATGCCATTGTGACCTTCTCCCGCTCCGGCGCCGAGGGTGCTTCCCCGGCCCTGGACTATGACGGCGACGGCTCCACACTCACCGGCTCTACCTATCTTGAGCTGGACGAGAACGAGAAGGCCCTGCTCGCCTTCACCAAGGAAAACTTCGCCCACACTATCGTACTGGTGAACTCCGCAGCCGCAATGGAGCTCGGCTTCATCGACTCCGAGGAATACAACGTCGACGCCTGCCTGTGGATCGGTCATCCCGGCGAGGCCGGCATCACCGGCGTGGCCACCCTGCTCACCGGCCGCAACAATCCTTCCGGCCGTCTGGTAGACACCTATGCCTATGACATGACCACCAATCCTACCTTCTACAACACCGATGACAATCGCTATGCGAATGCCAACGGTCAGACCTTCTATCAGTATGAAGAAGGCATCTATGTCGGCTATCGCTACTTCGAGACCGCCGACAGCGTCGGCTACTTCGATTCCGACGAGTTCGCCTCCATCGCCTTCAAGAACGGCTCGGTCCGCGGTTATGACCAGGTTGTGCAGTTCCCCTTCGGCTTCGGCCTGAGCTACACCACCTTCACCGAGGAGATTGTATCCAGCGATATCACCCTTGCACCGCACGGTGTCAACACCGTGACCGTCAAGGTTACCAACACCGGCGATGTGGCCGGCAAGAACGTTGTCGAGCTCTACATGGATGCGCCCTATCAGAGCGATACCGAACGCTTCGGCATCAAGGGCCGCGGTCTGGAAAAGGCCAAGGTTGTCCTTGTAGGCTTTGACAAGACCGATGTCCTGGAGCCCGGTGCTTCCCAGGAACTCACCCTTTCCTTTGCCACCGATGCACTCGCTTCCTTCGATAACTTCGGTCAGGGCTGCTATGTCCTGGAAAACGGCACTTACACCTTCAACGTTCAGAAGGACGCCCATCAGTGGGGCGACCGTGCCTCTGCCTCCGTTACCTTTGATCTCGCCGAAGCGCTCATCTACAACGAAGAGGGTGTGGGCGCAAGGGACACCGACAAGGTGGTCGCCAAGAACGCCCTGAATGATGTCACGGCCGGCGACGGCAACATGGTCGACGGTTATCTCTCCCGCTCCGATATTGCCGGCGGCATGAAGGCCATCATGGCCCATACCTCCGATGAGACCCCCAACGAAGAGGTTACGGACGCCATTGAGGAAGTCCTTGCCTTGACCGATGACGAAAGCGCCGAGTACACCTTTGAAACCTATCTGGGCGGCGTAAAGACCACTGTCACCGAAACCCTGTATGCCCACGGAAACAACATGATGCCCTTCTCCGAGAAGACCCCCGACGGTCTGGACGCCGAAAGCTTTGAGGATCCGCTCTGGGATCAGACCTACTATGTTGTGGAAGGTCAGATAACCGATAACGGCAATCCCGTGGTCGTCGATTCCGAGCCTTCTGAAGCCCACCACGTGCTGACTGTGCAGGACCTGGCCGGTGTCGATATCTACACCGAGGAAGGCCTGAAGCTCTTCGATCTCCTCGCCAATATGACAACCATCGACGAAGCCATCGAAATCCAGGGTAACTCCGGTTGGCAGGTAAGCGAGATTGCCTCTGTCGGAAAGCCCGCCGAGAAGAGCTCTGACGGTCCCGGAGAAGCCGCCAACGGTACCTTCCCCGGCGCAACCTGGTTCCCGTGTGCCGTATCCATCGCAGCTACCTGGAATACCGACCTGGCCCGCCTTGAAGGCGTTGCCTACGGCCATCAGGCGATCCTGGCGGGCGTCGGCGATGCCGATGCCCCGGCCATGAACACCCATCGCAGCCCGTTTGGAGGACGTAACTTCGAATACTACTCCGAGGACGGCTTCATCGCAGGCGAGATCGGCGGAAACGCGATCGCAGGCATTCAGTCCACCGGCACCAGCGTCTTCACCAAGCATGCCGCTCTCAACGACGGCGACACCAACCGCGGCGGCAATACCACCTGGGCCAACGAGCAGGCGATCCGCGAAATCTACATGCTCCCCTATGAAATCTCCCTGAAGACCTACAACGCCAACGGTGTCATGGGTTCCCTCAACCGCATCGGCATGAGCTGGTTCCACTACGGTATGTACAAGACCATCATGCGCGAGGAATGGGGCTGGCAGGGCATGCTCATCACCGACGGTGACGGCGGAAGCGGCGACTGCTACAACACCCCTGTGGCTATGCTCTCCGTGCAGGGCAGCATGCTCAGCCGCGGCACCTACATCAATGCCCGCTCCACCGAAGCTGCCTACGGCGATGCCACCGAGTACGTCTATGCGCGCAGCATGCTTCACAACATCATGCGCAACTGCCTCTACCAGTACGCTTCTACACTGACGAAATAAGGTATGTTCCCGGCTGCCTGCGGGCAGCCGGGAGCGCCACAACAGAAAGGGGAAATCGTTATGCGCAAACACCTCACAGCATTGCTCCTGGTCCTGCTGCTTGTCTGCCTGTGTGCCTTCGCCCTGGCAGATACGCTGCAATCCCCCACAGACTTTACCCTTGACCCCGTGACAGGCACGTACTCCTTTCAGGCCGTAGACGAGAATGCCGGTTACTACTTCATCCGCATCTACCCCGTAGTGGGCGGCACCGAGGGTGACCGCTATGTCGCCTCCTCCAAGCGCATCAACGCAAAGACCGGAGAAAAGAAGGGCAAGCTGGATGTATCCGGCATGGGCTGGGGACAGTACAACGTCAAGCTCATCACCTTCCCTGCCTCCGGAACCGACTTCGAAGCCCCGGATGCACAGGTCCTGACCGTGCTCAGCGGCGTGGGCGGCGTGCTCGAGCGCCCTGAACTGCGCGTAGTCGCGGACGGAAACACTGCCTTCCTTCTCGTGGACTGGCTCTCCTGCGCTGATTACTATGCCTTCCAGTATCTGCCTGAGGTTACCTTTACTGTGTACTCCGACGAAGCGCTGACACAGGCGGTCACAGAGGTATCCTATGACCTCAGCGTGCTTCCCAGCACCATGGACAATCATCCCGCAGGCGGCTATATCTGGAACTTCCAGATGGGCGGCACCTACGCCTGTGACCTGGACAATGTCGAGCTGCTCCCCAATGTCACGCTGACACTGGATCCCGGAACCTATTACGCCACCGTTCAGGCTGTCTCCAACGATCCCGAGAATATTGCCTCCTCCCAGCCCTCCGAAGCCGTTGCGTTCACGCTCACCGAGGACGCACCCAACGGAGAATATACCTTTGCTACCACTTCTCTGTGGGCTAACCCCAATATCATGGGGGTTCCCTGTGCTATCCCCGGTTCTGTCCAGGGCCGTGTCGATGCCGCTCAGGGTCAGGAGACAACCTCTGTCGTAAAGTAACCTCTCTTTAGGGCAGGCAATGCCTGCCCGATATGGCCTGCATTCGCCGCACGAGGCGGTGCAAACCCTTTGATTCTGTGCCGATCCAAGGCAAGGAGGAAAAACCTATGACACAAACCCAGAAAACCGGAAAGCCCGCAAAAGTCAAAACCAAACGGCCTTCCCTGCTCAATCATTTCTTTCACCAGTCCGATCTTGGCAGTAACCTCGGTCGGGAGATCGCCGCAGGCATCCTTCTGTGTTTCCTTGGCGTATGCGGTATCTTCATGAACATGCAGCTCGTCTGCCGCTATATCTATGACTTCACTGCCATGGATGCGGCTGCCATGGGTGAAGCCTACGCTTCCTATTACTTCCTTGCGATGGTCCTCGCCTTCGCCGGAACCCTCCTCATGGGCATCTTTGCTCGCCTCCCGCTTGTACAGATCTCTGGACTTGGGATCTCCACAGTCCTCATCACCACCCTCGGTGTCGGCTCTGGACTGAGCTACGCCAACCTTTTGGCCGTCTGCTTTGTTTCCTCGCTCCTCTATATTGTTCTCTTCGGTATTCCCGCCGTGCGAAAAGCCATTCTCGGCGCGATTCCAGAAAGTGTGCGTCGTGCCCTTCCCGCCGCCTTCGGTGTGCTCCTGGCCTTTGTGGCACTCCAGCTCACCGGCCTTGTCTCCTTTGTCGCTTCGCCCCTGACTGTCACAGGTACCGGCACCGTGTTGAATCTGAGCAAGATCCAGAAGATCAATCCCCAGGTCCAGATCGCAAGCAATGTCCAGCTGGGCTCCCTGTTCGACTTTGCTGCCTACAACGGTGCTGCCTATAAAGGGGACAGCTACTTCCCGCTCATTCAAGTCTGCCTCATTGCCGTGGTGGTCACCTTCGTCGCCTATGCCCTGCTGCGCAAGACCAAGCACCCCATGCTCTACAGCCTCCTCATCGGTACCCTTGGCTATTTTGTCGGATACCTGTGCACGGTCGTATTCTACTTCACCAAGAACGGTGCCCTGCAGTTTGAGCTCGATTCCCTCTGGGCACGTCTTTGGATGGTGGGAAGCGAGGACGCCATGCATCTGCATCTTCCGACCATCTTCGCCAATCTCTCCGTCGGAAAGCTCCTTACCGAGGGCTTTGACTTTACCGCATTCACCGAAAACGGCGGCAATGTGACGCTGCTTTTCCTCACCGGTATCTTCACTAACCTCGCTCTCATGGCAGGCAATACGGACGCCGTACTTCTCGCCTGCGATGCGTCCGATGCTACCGACGAGGGCCGTGCACATCTGTGCGGCGGTATCATCAATGCTGTCTCCCCGCTCTTCGGACAGACCGGCATGTGCGTATCCCCCGTGTCCGTCAGTGCTGCGCGTGACGGTGCAAAGTCCGGTGTTGCTGCCGTTGTGGCCGCGATCTTCTATGCCGTTTCCGCCTTCGTGTGGATCGTTCCCTTCCTGTTTGCTACGACGACCAGCTACGATATCCAGTTCAACCAGTATGGTCACTATGGCGTCGTGCTCGCTATGCTCACTGACAATAGCTTCCTGGTTGCCGATGCCGTTATGGTGCTCACCGGGCTGTATATGGCCGTCACTTCGCTTCGTGGAAAATTGGATTTCGGTGACAGTGCCAAGGTGATCCCGTTTGTCACCACCGTCCTTTTCACCTTCGTCCTGACCAATCCCGTCCTCGGTATCTGTGCTGGTATCCTCGCCCATCTCTTTGTCAGTATCTTTGACAGGCAGCGTCATCTGACGCTGGGCAACATCCTTGCGGCACTTGTCTCCCTGGGTTATATCGCACTGACACTTGTGGGGTAAGCTTCCCTCATTCCCCGAAATGATGCAAAGAGCGATGCGCACTATGCGCATCGCTCTTTGCGTTCTTACTCCGCTCTCTTTTTTGCCTACGCGGCCATTATTTCATAGCATACTCCAGACATTCCTTGAGATGCGAGTAGATTATCTCATCGGAATCGGAGGGATGGGCCTCATAGAGCTTTTCCTTCCCGGAAAAGACACTGGGCACATAGTAGTAGTCGTAGCTCTCTGCAGTCTTTGGTTCCTTCTGTTCATCAATCCAGGTGATCCGGGCCTGGGCATATTCGCTGTTTTCCTTCTTCAACTGTTCCATGGCCCGCCTGGCCGCCCGGCAGTACGGGCAGCCTTCCATGTAGAAAATAACAAGCTCCTTTGCCATGCGTTCATTCCTCCAGTGTCCTGAGATACGCAAGTCTTCTCTGTGCGAGCGTAGCAAGATACTCCGATGTCCTTGCAAGCGCACGTCTGTCTGCTACAAACTGCGGGTGGTGCAGGATCGGTCCCTTGCCCGTGCCGACCCGGACAAAGCAACCGGGCTTGTCCTTCAGGTACATCGCAAAGTCCTCTCCGATCATCGACATCTCCTGAGCAATAACGGTAAATCCTAACTCGCGCCCCACCCTATCTGCAAAGGCGGTTTGCTCCGGAGAATTGACAAGGGGCCTGCTCTGACGCAGGTAGGTGATTTCCGCATTGCAGTCATACGCCTTTGCAACCGATGCGGCCGTTTCCCTGAGAACGCGCTCCCCGAGATCCCGCTCCGTATCTGTCATCGTGCGCAGCGTGCCCTCGATCTCCGCATGCTCCGGTGTCACATTCCAGGTATTCCCGGACACCGCCCGCGTGATGGAAAGTACACACGCCGAGATCGGGCTGATCCTTCGTGCCACCACCTGTTGCAGGGCCAGGATCATGGACGCCATGCAGGGCACAGGGTCAATGCAGCTCTGCGGCTCAGCCCCATGCCCGCCCTTGCCGGTAATCCTTACCTTGAACCGGTCAGGGCTGGCCATGATCGGACCCGGACGGATGCCGAGTGTCCCGACATCCAGATTGGGATCGGTATGCAGTCCGTAGAACTCGCGCACGTCAGATAGCTTTCCGGTATCCAGCAAGGCCTGGGCACCGTAGTTGATCTCTTCGCCCGGCTGAAAAATCAACCGGACCTGGCCTGCGAGGGTGTCCTCCCTCTCCTTGAGAAGCATGGCCGCACCCAGGAGCGCCGTCGTATGGAAATCGTGTCCGCACGCATGCATCTTCCCGGGAATCTCCGAGGCGTACGGAAGGCCGGTTTCCTCTGTCACGGGAAGGGCATCCATGTCTGCCCGAAGCGCGATCACAGGACCGGAAGGGTCACCAATGTTTGCGAGAACCCCTGTGGGCACATCATGCTCCACGATGGCAATGTTTCTTTCTCCGAGGAGTTCCTTTACCCGGGCAGTTGTTCGCACTTCTTCCTTTCCAAGCTCCGGATGCCTATGCAGATCCATAAAGATTGCTTCCAGCGTCTCCTGCAGTCGTTCCATATTTCCATCTCCTTTGTGAGCCATTATAGCACGGTCTGCTACCTGTTTGTCGATGTTCTCATCAAGCTTTATATCTGTTATCATTTTGATTGATAACCTGTAATTCAAAACTTGTCTTTGACAGAGAAATCGCTCTGTCCTACAATCCCGCTTGTGCACATTACTCCAAGCAACATCAATATGTAATATGTAAGGAGGCTTTACCTTTGCTGGAAGGCAAGAATATCGTCCTGGGTATTACAGGCGGTATCGCCGCCTGGCGAGCCTGTCCGCTTTGTATCGAGTTATCCCTTGTCCGCAAGGCGAATGTGGAAGCGATCATGACGGAGAACGCGCAGAAGTTCATCACCGAGCTCACCATCCGTTCTCTGACCCACAATCCTGTGGTCTGCGACCAGTTTGAGCGTCCCACCGCCTGGGATGTCAAGCACATCTCCCTGGCAAGAAAGGCCGATCTCTTTGTGGTCGCACCCTGCACGGCAGACGTCATCGGAAAGCTGGCCAACGGCATTGCCGATGATATGCTGACCACCACCATCATGGCAACACGTGCTCCGGTGCTTCTGTGTCCGGCAATGAACGATCAGATGTTCACCAATCCCATTGTCGAAGAAAACATGGCCCGGCTCAAGGCGCATGGCTACCACTTTATCGACCCTGCAGAAGGCGTACTCGCCTACGGCGGAACCGGCAAGGGTAAGCTTGCCGACATTGATCTCATTGTCGAAACCATTGAACAGCTGCTTGCATCAGAGAATGCTTGAGCACCTACCTCGTGAAAGGAAGTCTACTATGAAAAAGCTGCTTTCTCTTCTCCTCGCCTTTGCCCTGCTTCTGACGGTAGCAGGCACCGCTCTTGCCGAGGACGTCAACGGAACGGTCGTATTCGGCCTGATCTCCTCCTGGGATAACCTGGTCCCCTTCACCAACTCCTCCTACTATTCCTCCTTCGTGATTTCCCTGCTGTATGACCGCCTGGTCTATGTGAGCCCCGACGGCACCGTGTCCCCGCGCGCCGCAACGGCCTGGGAGCTTTCCGAGGACGGAAAGACCGTGACCTTTACCCTCAATCCCGACGCGAAGTTCCATGACGGCACCCCCGTCACCGCAGAGGACTGGGTATACTCCATCCGCCTTCTGAGCAAGAGCGGTGTGGGCACGCTCTTCACCGATCAGAGCCTGCTCGCAGCCCTGGAAGGCACGGATGAGGCCGGTATCGAAGTGAGCGAGAACAGCGTTGCCGCAGCCGCACCGGATGCCAACACCCTGACACTGACCTTCAAGCAGAACGTCAATCTCGATTCCTTCCTCAAGTCCCAGAGCTACTATCTGGTGGTTCTGCCCGCCCATCTCCTGGAAAACGAGAATGTGGATGAGATCGCGACCTGGGATTTCTGGAATGCCCCTGTAGGCTCCGGCCCCGCCGTTTTCTCCGCCCTCTCCGCGGACGGCACCGAACTGACCGTGAACCGCTTTGCCGACTATTATCAGGGAGACGCCAACTGGGATACCCTGATCGTCCGTCAGACCGCTTCCTCCGCGCTGTCCTCCGCACTGCTCACCGGTGAGGTTGATGCCGTGTATACCCCCGTTGGCAATGACGAAGCCATCGCCATGCAGACCCTGCCCGGCGCCGAGAATCTGACCTTCACCCTGACCGATGATCTCGTCTATGTCTACACCATCGCCATCAACAACACCATCGTTGCCGACGAGCGCATCCGCCAGGCCGTAAGCTATGCCATCGACCGCGATATCATCGCTGCCTTCCTGACCGATGACTATGTCAGCCCCATCGGCGAACCCATGCAGCTCTATCTGACGGCCGATAATGCCAGCTATCCCGCCGATATCCCCGTGAACAAGTATGATCCCGAAAAGGCCAAGGAACTCCTGGAAGCTGCCAAGGCGGACGGTTATGACGGCAAGTTCGTCCTCGCCGCACCGGTTGCCGGTCAGCGTGCCGATATGGCCCTGGTCGTCGGCCAGCTGCTGCAGAATGTCGGTTTCGAGGTTGAGCTCGTGACCATCGACGCGGCCACCATGATGGCTGACCTGCGCGCCGCACAGGACGGTATCTACGACGGCGGCATCATCGTCTACGGTATCGCCGCAGATCCGCTGGTGCGCAATGATATCTACACCACCGCTTCCGTGACCGTGCTCGCACTCAAAGACCAGACCTACGAAGACTATCAGGCGAAGATCGCTGCCGCTACCGGCGACGACCGCGCTGCCCTCATTGACGAATACCTGCACTATATCAGCGATCAGGAAGCCGCCATCTGGCTGGCCGCCAAGCGTCAGTGCTATGTATTCAACAACCGCCTCGGCGACATCACGGATTCCCTGCTGGGCATTGCCAACCGCAATATTGATGTCTGGAACTGGGTCCTGAGCCGCTGATTCCCCCATCTGCCTATACTGGC
The DNA here is from genome assembly GCA_017476845.1 of Clostridia bacterium. Lineage (GTDB taxonomy): Bacteria > Bacillota > Clostridia > Christensenellales > Aristaeellaceae > UBA2943. The sequence goes on along the minus strand of JAFUZB010000082.1, from coordinate 13,233 downwards.
GAGCTGCACATGCAGCCCGCCTTCCTTTTCTGTCCGGAGGTCTGCGAATGACGCGTTATCTCCTCAAACGTGTGCTGCTTGCCATTCCCATCTTCTTTGGGATCACAGCCGTTGTCTATATCATGAGCTCCCTTGCCCCCGGCAATGTGATCAATATCATGGCCGGCGAAGGAAACCTCACGCGCGAGGCCTATGAAGCCCTGGTCCTGGAATACCACCTGGACCAGCCCGTTGTCGTGCGCTATTTCCTGTGGCTGAAGAGCTTTGTTGCCGGTGACTGGGGAATCGCAAGCTCCACCTCACAGTCTGTCTATACCATGATCTCAGTCCGCATCGGATCCACGCTGCTTCTGAGCGGTACCTCCATTCTCGTTGCCGTCCTCTTTGCTCTTCCGCTCGGTGTGCTCTCCGCCTGGCGGCCCTACTCTGTGTGGGATCATCTTTCCTCGGTGATCACCTTTATCGGTGCCTCCGTGCCCAATTTCTTCCTCTCGCTCCTGTGCATCTGGCTCTTCGCCGTACAGCTGCGCATTCTTCCCTCACAGGGGATGTATACCCCGGGTGTCCCGCAGACGCTCGGTGATCTCGCCTCCCATATGGTCCTCCCGGTCCTCGTGCTCTCCGTGCAGCTGACCGGAAACTACCTCAAGCAGACCCGCGGCGCCGTTTTGGAGGTTCTGGGCAGCGAGTATATCCGAACCGCCAGATCCAAAGGCATCACGGAAAAGCGCGTGCTTGTCCGCCATGCCCTGCGCAATGCGCTTATTCCCATTGTGACCACCATTGCTCTGAATGTGCCTTTCCTCATCGGCGGCGCTGTCGTTACCGAGCAGGTCTTCTCCTGGCCCGGACTGGGCAGCCTGATGATCTTCGCCATAGAGAAGCGTGACTACAACCTCATCATGGGCATTACCGCGGTCATCGCTTTGGTCGTTCTCATCGTCAATATCTTCATGGACCTCGTCTATGCGGCCCTGGATCCTAGAATCAGGAGGGGACTGCAATGAGAAAAGGCTTTCTCAGACGATTCATGCATCATGTGCCCGCACTGGTCTCCGTGATCGTGCTGCTCCTTATGGTCCTTGCACTCTTTCTTCTTCCTGTGATACTGCATCTGGACCCCTACACCACAGACATGCTCGCCATGAACAAATCCCCCAGACCCGGCCATATCCTGGGTACGGACGCGACGGGAAGAAACATCCTCGCCAGACTCTGCGAAGGCGGCAAGATTTCCCTGTACATCGGTGTGGGCTCTGCCCTGATCTCCATGCTCATCGGCATTCCGCTCGGCCTGATCGCCGGCGGTACCAAGGGTTTCTGGTCCTCCCTGATCATGCGTATCTCCGATATGTTCCTCTCCTTCCCCGCCATGATCCTGGTGCTGGTCAGCGTTGCCATGTTTGGTTCTTCTGTGAGCGGGATCATGCTCATTCTCGGCATCCTCGGATGGCCCGCACCCGCACGCCTGCTCAGCGCCAATGTGATGAGTGAGCGTGAGAAGAGCTATGTCATGAGCGCAAAGCTGCTCGGAAGATCCAATACCTATATTCTCTTCCACTGCATTCTTCCCAATGCGATTTCTCCGCTTTGGACCTCGCTGGCTTTCCGCATTTCCCAGTCCATGATCCTCGAGTCCGGCCTCAGTTTTCTCGGCGCCGGCGTGCAGCCGCCGCTCGCCTCCTGGGGCAATATGATGCAGTCCGCGACCTCTTTGGTCGTCCTCACCACCAGGCCCTGGCAGTGGCTTCCCGCCGGTCTGTGCCTGATTGTCTCTGTCATCTGCATCAATTTCGTCGGCGAGGGGATCCGGGATGCGCTGGACCCGCGGCTGAAGCTGAACTGAGAGAGGAGGTACAGGTATGAAGGAACAACCCATTCTCTCCGTAGAGCATCTCTCCGTCAGTTTTCGTGTCAGTCGAAGACAACAAGTGACCGTTGTGCGCGATGTTTCCTTTGATCTCATGCCCGGACATATCCTCGCCATCGTCGGCGAGTCAGGCTGCGGAAAGAGCGTCACTGCCTCCGCGATCACCGGCCTTCTGCCGCACGGTCAGGGCAAGGTAAGCGGCGGCCACATCCATTACAAGGGACAGGATCTCACAAGCCTTCGAGAGAAGGAGTATCGAAAGCTTCGCGGACGCGAGATCGCCATGATCTTTCAGGATCCCATGACCTCCCTCAATCCCGTGCAGCGCATCTCGGTACAGATGAGTGAAATGATCTGCAAGGCATTGCACGTTTCTCGTCCTGAAGCACTGGAAAGGGCCGCAAAGGCGCTTGGGGATGTCGGCATTCCGAATCCCGAGAACCGTCTCTCCGCCTATCCCTTTGAGCTCTCCGGCGGCATGATTCAGCGCGTGATGATTGCCATGGCGCTTGCCGTACATCCCTCGGTGCTTATCGCCGACGAACCCACCACCGCTCTGGATGTCACCATTCAGGCGCAGGTGCTTCAGCTCATCCAGGATCTCCGTGACCGGGAGGGTATGTCCGTGATGCTCATCACCCATGATATGGGTGTGGTCGCCGAGACTGCGGACGATGTCATGGTCATGTATGCCGGAGAGCAGGTCGAATACGGCGTATGCCGGGACATCATCGGTGACCCGAAGCATCCCTATACCTCCGGTCTTCTCCGCTCCCTTCCGCGGTTGGATGTGGATCAGGATACACTCTATTCCATTGAAGGCACAGTGCCTCCGCCTGTCGAACTGCCGGGCTGCCGGTTTGCCGAACGCTGTGAAAGCTGCTTTGCGCCCTGCCAGAATGTCAAGCCGTCTCTTGCCGTATGGGACGGAAGGCAGGTACGCTGCCATCTTTACGGGGAGGTGAATCATCATGAGTGAGCTCCTCCGTGCCACGCACGTCGTGAAAACCTACACCGTCAAGCCCGGGATAACCGGAAAGGGCGGCGGTACCCTCCACGCAGTGGATGATGTCTCCTTTTCTGTCAGGAAGAGTGAATCCGTAGGTCTTGTCGGAGAATCGGGGTGCGGGAAAAGCACCCTGGGTCGCTGTCTTCTGCGCTTGGAAAACCTGGACCGCGGCAGTATTGCCTTGGAAGGACAGGAGATTCAGGATATCTCCGGAAAAGATCTGCTTCCGGTGAGAAAAAGGATGCAGCTCATCTTTCAGGATCCCTACTCCGCGCTCAATCCCCGGGATACCATACTCAAATCTGTCGCAGAACCCCTGCAGGCCTTCGGCATCAAGGACAGGCGCGAGAGCCTGGAGGAAGCCAGGAGCTTTCTGTCTTATGTCGGTCTTGGGAAAAGCGAATGGAGCAAGTATCCTCACGAGCTCTCCGGCGGGCAGCGTCAGCGTGTCGTCATCGCGCGTGCCATGATCTCCTCTCCCGCCTTTGTTGTCTGTGATGAACCCGTTTCCGCACTGGATGCGTCCATCCGTGCGCAGGTGCTGAATCTCATGAAGCGCCTGCAGCAGGATACCGGGGTTAGCTATCTGTTCATCTCCCATGACCTGAGCGTAGTGCGCTTCCTGTGTACCCGTATCCTTGTGATGTACCTGGGTGAAATCATTGAGGAAACCTCCAGAGAAGAGCTTTATTCTCATCCCATGCACCCCTATACGAAAGCGCTTCTGAGCAGTATTCCCATCCCCGATGTCACCCATGACAGAAAGCGAATTCTCCTGCCCGGGGAACTTCCGGATCCCATGCATCCGCCGGAAGGCTGCCGGTTTGCTCCCAGATGCCCCTATGCTACCGATCTGTGCAGAAAGGAAAAGCCCGCCTCACGAGATATCGGAGACGGACATACCGTCTGCTGCCATCATATCTAAGCTTTCTCTTGAAATGCCTGTTTTCTTTGACATTTTCTAGCGGGAAAATCGTCTGAACGCTTTGAAAATCAAGGCTTTCAGACGATTTTCGCTTGATCGGATTTGTAGTATCGACCTCTCTTTCCAAGACTGCCTATGCGCCGAAGGATGGTGGCAGCGGCCGGGAAGTCGAATGTCCGTAGATAGGCAAAAGAAGAAGGCCCGCCACATATGTGACAGACCTTCTTCTTTTGCATGGAATCTTACTCCACCGTGTAGGGCATAAGCGCGATGGCACGTGCGCGCTTGATGGCCTCGCTCAGCTGACGCTGATGCTTGGCGCAGTTGCCAGTCATACGGCGGGGCAAAATCTTGCCACGCTCATTGATATACCGACGCAGATGGTTGGTATCCTTGTAATCGATGTATTCGATCTTATCAACGCAGAAGCTGCAAACCTTGCGATGAGGACGACGTCCTCCACGCGGGCGCGGCTTTCTCTCTGTGCGCTCTTCGGACATGGCTTTTGCCTCCCTTCAATTAGGCTGTTTTATCAGAATGGAAGATCATCCGCTTCTACCGCAGTAAACCCATTATTCTGGGCAGTAGGCGCGGCCGGGGCAGCAGGCGCAGGTGCGTTGAATCCGTCATTCCCCATTTCATTGCGGGAAGAGAGGAATTCGACATCCGTTGCTGTTACCTCCAGAGAAACCCTTGTAGAACCATCATTTGCCTGATAGGTTCTCGCAGATACCGGACCGATGACACAGACCTTACGTCCTTTGGAAAGATACTGTGCACAGTTTTCGCCAAGCTGTCTCCATGCACTCACACGGAAGAAGGTGGCATCATTCTGACCATCTCCCTGGTTCTGACCACCGCGGCGATTATTTACAGCAACGCTGAAATCGCAAACAGTGACACCACTGGGAGTAGTTCTCAGTTCCGGATCCCTGGTCAGGTTTCCGATAATTGTAAGTCTATTCATGCAGTACCTCTCGTATCACTTACTCGGCATCAGTATCTGCAACTGCGGGAGCAGCTTCCTCAGCCTTGGGGGCTTCGGCAGCAACTACGGGACGCACAGGACGCGGCTTTACGCTGCTACGCTTTTCTTCGATCTTCACGGTCATATAGCGAAGAACGGAGTCATAGTTGCGCAGGTTACGCTCCAGCTCGCGCGGCAGTTCTGCAGGAGCAGAGAAGTTGACGAGCACATACCATCCCTCAGTCTTGTAGTTGATGGCATACGCAAGACGACGCTTGCCCCAGGTCTCATCGACTTTCGCGACTTCGCCACCGTTCGCAACGATCAGATTGTTCACACGCTCAATCATTTCCTTACGTGCAGTGTCTTCCAATGCGGTGTCGATGATGTAGATCAGTTCATACCTACTCATTTCTTTCACCTCCTCACGGACATATGGTGTTGCAATGTTTGCAACACAAGGATGTGCCGAAAATGAATTATAACAGCTTTATCGCAGGTGCAACAGTTCTGCTTTACCTATGTCATAATTTTGTAACATGTGCAGGTTCCACTCTGTTTTATGCCTCAGGTATAAGAAAAGACCGTGCTGTTATGTACAGCACGGTCTTTTTAAAGCAATTACTTCAGTTCGGCGAAGTACTTGATGGTGCGGACCATCTGGCTGGTGTAGCTGTTCTCGTTGTCGTACCAGGACACAACCTGCACCTGATAGGTGTCATCGTCGATCTTGGCGACCATGGTCTGGGTGGCATCGAACAGGGAGCCATAGGTCATGCCGATAACGTCGGAAGACACGATCGGATCCTCATTGTAGCCGAAGGACTCAGAAGCCTGAGCCTTCATGGCGGCATTGATGGAATCGACGGTCACATCCTTGCCCTTGACAACAGCCACGAGCAGGGTGGTGGAACCGGTGGGAACGGGCACGCGCTGAGCAGAACCGATCAGCTTGCCGTTCAGTTCCGGGATAACCAAGCCGATCGCCTTGGCAGCGCCGGTGGAGTTCGGAACGATGTTGGCAGCGCCAGCACGGGCACGACGGAGGTCGCCCTTGCGGTGCGGGCCGTCCAGGATCATCTGGTCACCGGTGTAAGCATGCACGGTGGTCATGATGCCGCTCTGGATCGGATACACATCGTTGAGAGCCTTAGCCATGGGAGCAAGGCAGTTGGTGGTGCAGGAAGCAGCAGAGATCACCTGATCTTCGGCCGTCAGGGTTTCGTTGTTGACGGAATACACGATGGTCTTCAGGTCCTTGCCGGCGGGAGCGGAAATGACAACCTTCTTAGCGCCTGCATTGATGTGAGCCATGCTCTTTTCCTTGCTGGCGTAGAAACCGGTGCACTCCAGGACGACATCGACGTCCAGCTCGCCCCAGGGGCAATCTGCAGCATTCTTTTCAGCATAGATGCGGATCTTCTCGCCATCAACGATGATGGAATCTTCGGTCGCTTCGACAGTGTGCTTGTTCTCGCCGATGACGCCAGCATAGCCCTTCTGAGCGGTGTCATACTTGAGCAGATGCGCAAGCATGGAAGGGGTGGTCAGATCGTTGATCGCAACGATTTCATAACCCGGAGCCTTGAACATCTGACGGAAAGCCAGACGGCCGATGCGGCCAAAGCCATTGATAGCAACTTTTACAGCCATGGTAATTACCTCCTCAAAATACGGGTCAAACCCGGAAGTGATTGTATCGAATATTGTAGGCTTTTGCAATAGTTTGACGCCCGATTTCCATGGAATTTGACATTTTTTCGTCAATCCTGTCGGTAAACTGTTGATATTGTGACATTTTATTACGTGAAACATGACACTTTTCACATATTGTACACTTTTCCCACAGATATCAGGCGTTTATACACATTTTTGGACAGGTTATCCACATTTTTATCCACAGTCTGTGCGTAAACTCTTTTCTTCTCTGTTATATTTATCCACAATATCAACAGGCTTATCCACATTTTTTCGTTATATCCGATCCCTCAGTCTTCATCAAAGCGCACCGGAAGGTCGGAATCGGTAAAAGGATTGTCCTCCTCTTCATCAAACCTGTCGGTAAAGGTAGAGGTCTGCTTCTCCTGTGGACGGCGAGCCTCGGAAAGGATATGAATCGTCATATATCCGTCCGAGGAAAACTCGATGCGCATCCGCTCTCCCTGCCGGGTCATGACTATCATCTCTGTTTCACGTGAACGGCTTCGGCGGGTATATTCCACAATCAGTTCATTTCTTCCCCAAAAATGCATGGGAATAAGCAGTCTGGGCTTCACTGTCATGGCAAAATAGTTGGCTCCCGCATCATATAGCCTTCCCTGCCTCGGGTCGACCGGGAAAAATGCGATATCAATCGACTTTCCTATGATCGGGGCGACGGCCTCCTTGAATGCCACGTCTGCCTCCTCAATTTCCTGGGCAGTTGATTCCTCCCGCCAGTGCCAGAAATTGAGGTCACCGGCATGGAAGATATGAATTCCCTCTACCGTCAGAAGAAAGGCTACCCCAAGGTCGGTGGACTCAAAGGCCTCTACCTTGATGTCATCCTCCAGATTCATCTCATCCCCGGGTTTCATCCGTCTTCCGACACAGTCCTCAGGCAACTCGTAGGAAATGATATACCTGACATTGGACTCTTCCATCCACGTGTAGATCTCGGGATCATAGTGATCCGGATGACTGTGCGTGACAAAGACATAAACGGCATCATATTTCCGGAGTTGATTGGGGGTGATGCGGTATTCTTCCCTCAGTTCTCCCTGGTTCCCCAGCCAATAATCGAAAACAAACAGCCTGTTATGGATGGCACAGGAAAAACCGCTGTGCAGGTAATACGTGATATCCAGTATGGTGTCCAACGGAACCTTCCCCCATCAGATTTCTTTTATTCGCCCACGAATGGCTTCTTTTATATGCTATTCACAAGCGAATTGTGGGCATTATCGCACGCTATGCGAAGAAAGTCAAAATATCCCCTGTCCTGCCGGGGTTCAGATCAGATAGATTTCCGGTTTTCTTCCGTGAAATGCCACCTGATATTTCCCTCCGAGTTCTCGGACACGCGCCTTTGCTGTCTCTACCAGATGATAATCCTGAATGGTGGTATGCCCGTCACTCCCAAAGGTAAAAAGTTCCCCGCCCAATGCAAGATATCTTCGGATAATCGACTCATCCGGAACAAAGGTGTCTTCAGTATATCCCTTGGTGTTGATCTCCAGACACTTTCCCCGCTCGATGAGCGACCTCAGAATGCAGTCTACCGCGTCCCTGTAATCCTCATAGCGTACCGGCTTCTCCTCATCACTCCACGGCGCATACCTAGAGATATACCCGATATGTGCCAGAGAATCAAAATCATCGTAGTGTGTGACGGTGTCGGCGATCGTTTCCAGATACCTTGCGTAACAGGCTTTACGGTCTTTTCCCTGAAAAAACACATCTTTGTTGTAGGGATCCACATTGTCAACCAGATGCAGACTGAGAAGAATGTAATCCCAAGCATACGCTGCGACATACTTTTTGATCTCTTCCCTGCATTCCGCCTTGTCCCCCACCTCTATGCCGCGCCTGATCTTCAGCATGGGATACTTTTGGGAACAGTACCTGATCTCCCTCTCCCAGATATCCCATGCAGGGATGCCCTGGCATTCCTCATCGGGGTGTCCGAGATCCAGGTGCTCTGTGAGACAGACCTCCTCCACACCAAGGTCGAGCATTCTTCTGCACATTTCGTCTACCGACTGCTCTCCGTCATAGGAAAACAGGGTGTGGACATGATAATCCATCCTGCGTGTCTTCATGGTTTCCTTCCGTTTCTCCGCTTTTCTTAAAATGTTTCACGTGAAACATTTTTCAGATGATATCCGTCCTTGTCACGGGAAAAGCGCGCTTAAGCCCTAAACTGTAGAGCCATATTTCACTGACAGGCATATGAGTCAGTCGCTCTATGGCCTGACGATAGAGATTGAGCTGCACGGTGTGCTTTCTCACAAACGCATCGACATCTGCAATATATTCCGTCTTATAGTCCACAATCACCCATGCATCCCTGTCAAAGAAGGCCGCATCGATTACGCCCTGCATTGCCGTGCTGCCCTCACCGTCTACCTGGATGATGAACTGCCATTCCCGCTTGATCTCCTCCGCCATCGCCATGCGAATGCCAAGCTCACTGGTAAAGAAGTTCACGATCGATTCATCCTGAATCATTCGCATATCTTTGGAAGTGAAGATCCCTTGATCAATCATGCGGCGCTTTTCGCTCTTCACCCATTCAAGCAAAGAAGGGTGAGCGTTCATATCACCGATATCAATGAGTGACAGAAAACGATGGGTCTGCGTGCCTCTCTCCGCACCGAACCGTGTGTTCTCATCCATGAACTTCGGCTTGGAGGCTTCACTGCTGAGCATCATAGGAACGATTTCATGAGGAGACCGTTTCAGCTCAATATCCTCCTCGGTGAGAGAACTCTCCATATAGGTCTCACTTTCCATGGCTACCGCCATCGAAGTGACCGTTGTTTTTGCGGGATCATCCCTTCGTGCTTCCTCCTGTGCAAACACCGGAATACTTCCTCTGTCCTCCACTTCCAGACGGTCCATGAGATAGCCTGTGATATCGCCGGAAGAAAGTTCTTCTTCCTCCTCAGGGATGCCCTGCGGCTCCACATTGATGATATTCCACAAATCATCCTCTGTATTCTTCAATACGCCGGGCATGACAAGATCCAGCATGGTTTTGCTATTCCATATACGATATTCTGCAGTTTTCGCTTCCCAGAGCGGCGCACTTTTCTCATTGTATTCGGCCACGAGAATGAGCTTCTCCATAGCTCGCGTCATCGCCACATAAAGAAGTCGCGCCTGCTCAGCCAATTCATTCTTTCGCGCTTTCCCTGCAAAAGCATCCTTTCCGAAGGTATGCATATATGACCTGTAGGTACCGTTCACCTTGGGAAGATAGATCCCCATATGGGTACTCTCATCCTCCTCTACACCTAGATCAATCTGCATGGGACCGGAATTCCCAGGTTTGGTGAGCTTTGTCTCGAGCCCCAGAAGAAATACGATGGGATACTCCAGACCTTTGGATTTATGCATGGTCATCAGTCTCACGACATCATCACTGCTGCTTAAATATCCGATGGCATCAGAATCCTTCTGCTGCGAGGCACCTGCCGCTATATCCTTGATCAAAGCGACAAATTCACCGAAGGTTCCGTTGATGTTCTGCTCATAATCCATCGCCTTTTTGCAGAATAACCGGAGGTTAGCCTGGCGCAGATCACCGTCTCTGTAGGAACCGCAATGTGCATAGATAGCTGTCGTACGAATCAGATACCATATAAAATCGGTAATCTTCATAGTCTGTGAAAGGAACTTCCATGATTTGACTGTTTCCCTTACATTTTTGCACTTCGCTGATAGCTTGTTATCCTGCGTCTCTATATATCTGTCAAAGGCTTCATGAAAGGGGACATGCTCCGGTGTATGGATTCGAATCTCGGCGAGCTCCTCATCGGTAAAATGAAAAGCAGCGGATTTGAGTGTTGCAATCAGCGGGGTGTCCTGCAGGAAGTTATCGATGGTCTGGAGGATCGAAAGCACACTCATGACTTCAGGCAAACCGTAATAGCTCTCTCCTCCGTCATAATAGACAGGAATATGCAGCTTCTTGAAGTATTCTACCGCTTTCGGACCTTTGTCCTTCGCACTGCGCATCAAGATGGCTATATCACGATAAGTGTAGGTACTTACCTTTCCCTTGCTGTCCATATATGTGGTACCGATGAATTGATGAATCTTCTCTGCGACCTGCACACACTCTGCTTCCAGAGTATCGATTTCCTTGTCCTTACCTACAAGTATGATATCCACTGGATAGGACGTCGTGTCAGCCTTTCCATGGACAAGCTCATCGTTGACGGTGTAATCCAACTCATTAATCTCTCGCCTAAGGGATGCTCTGAAGACCTGGTTGACTGCTTCCACAACATTGGCAGAGGATCTGTAATTGGAACGGAAGAATATTCTTCTTTCCCATGCGTTCTCTTCATCTGCATAATGGTCCCTGTAATACAGGAAGAGAGAAGGGTCTGCGTGGCGGAATCGGTAGATACTCTGCTTGACGTCTCCCACCATGGTCAGCATATTCTCTTCTCCATGAATCTGCTGAATGATCGCATTCTGTATAGCAGAGATATCCTGCGATTCATCTACAAAGATATCTGAATATCTTACCTGGATATCCTTCCTGTAGATCTGCAGCTCCGGATCGGTGAGCAGCTGATAGGTCAACTGCTCAAGGTCTTCAAAATCCAGAATATTGATCTGCTTTTTCAGAGCAAAAAACTTCTCTTTTACCGCCCATGTGAGGGCGATCAGCGTTTCTGCTTCCTTCTTGATTGCCTCGTTCGCATCAAGGTGTTCTTCATTGAGAAGATTCTTAATATTCTCCAGGACCTCTGGAATGATTCCCTTCTGCCCTGCCTGTATGGTATCTCTGACATGCTTAAACTGTTCATACCAGGCTGTTTCTTCTTCGCTGCACTTTCTGGGTTTCACCATCTTTGTCCACTTTTCATGGACCGAGATGAGCAGCTCTTGCACTTCCTGCAGAGGTTTTCCGTATATACCGTTCAGCAATGGACAAAGGAGTTTGGTATCTTCCTCATAGATCTCATGGCATTTCGGGATTGCATATCCATCCTGGAAAAGCTCTTCCGCTTTGGCTACATACTCCTGTAGGGCGAGAAGGTCCAGCTCCATGCATTTTCTGCTTTCCAGAATCCAAGGATTGCTTTCGTCCTTCGCATCCAGATGCTCGGTGTTTCGCATTGCAAGCTGAAGCGGATCCGGAAGGCCCATCATCTTGTGATACAGTTCCAGTACCATTTTGCGTATTTGGTCCTGACTGTATACTGCTGCGATTTCATTCAGTGTATCCCTGACTTCTTTGCTTACGCTGCTTTTTTCTTCATCAAAGCATGCCTCTACGGCACTTCGGTAAGCTTCCTCAAAAAGCGGTTCCGTTTCACTTCCTTCACTGATCCTGTACATCGGATCAATGCTTACAGCCTCAAAGTGATCGCGGAGGAGTGACGAGCAGAACGAATGAATCGTGGATATCTGAGCGCTCTCGATCTGACTGAGCGCCACTGCGATTTTTTCTTCATTGTATTGGGCATATCTCTCATCCAGTTTTTCCTTCAGTTTGATGTGCATGTTCGCGGCTGCTTCCCTGGTGAAGGTAATGATGAGCATGGAGGAGATTGCTTTATCGTACTGTATAATCTGATGAATAATTTTTTCGATCAGTACTGTGGTCTTTCCAGACCCTGCCGCAGCACTGATGATCAGTGAGTGGTTATTGGATGAGATTGCCTGCATCTGCTCCTGATTGAATTGCATATTCATCTCATCTCCTTTCATAACTGTGACCATTATAGGTTCATTCGTTCTTGTTTTCAATTCTCCGACTGTCTTCTCATTTTTGTTTGAATGTTTCACGTGAAACATTTTTAGATGCCTTCGCATGCGTTCCTATCCTACATTTCCAGAATTGTTTCACGTGAAACAATTACACTTTCTACGATGTGCAAGAGAACAGAAACACCATTCATCAATGTTTCACGTGAAACATTTTTCATCCTTGTCGCACGATTTTGTGCTTTGTAATGTCCTTTGGTGCGTAAAAGACCACGTTTTATCTTTTTATATATATTCTTATATATATTTATTCTTTTGTGGGTATTGTAATTTCTATTATTTCACTTTCTATATCGTCTGATTTTATATTTTTGCGTAAATAAGCGATAAGTTGCTCGTTATTCTTCGATCTTTTCAAAACCAAGTGCTTGAATAAGCAGAAATTGCATTTCTTTAAAGATCTTTCTGATTTGATTTTATATATTTAACTATATTATTTATATTTGTATATTTTTGTTTCACGTGAAACATTTCATTTTAGATAACCTACCCAACGATCGATCGACATCCTCATTCAAAAATCATCGTCTTCCTATCTCCAACTCAGAATAGCTTGTTTCATATTATCGACCCAGACTTTATGTCTCCGATCATGATCATAGGTCGTCAACACAAAAAACATTCCCCACTCTGGCTACATCACCTGAATGGGGAATGTTGATATGCTGTTTTCCAGCAGAGGGATCCTTTATACAGGGATAACTTCAAAACCAATCCTCTCTCAGCTGAAATCAGGATCTGCTTCGTCCTGTACCTCTTCTATACTATCCTGTCCCCGATCTGTCATCTCCACCGTCCCTTTTCCTTCAGTATCCAGACTGATCTGATAAGACCGTGGGCGTTCGGAGAGTGCGATATCACTTTCATCGGTACAGGTGATGAAGGTTTGTACTGAAGCGATCTTTTCCACCAAGCGGGTTCTTCTCCCCATATCAAGCTCGCTCATCACATCATCCAGGAGAAGGATCGGGTTC
>JAFUZB010000081.1 GCA_017476845.1 Clostridia bacterium | reverse complement strand
TGGTGAAGAGCATACCGGTGCGGACCATAGGCATTTTATTATCAAGAATCCAAATCTAATTGCTGAGCTTGAGCGTAAACTATTCAGGATACTCGCTGTAGAGAACTCGGATAACAATCACTTCCGCCAGCACATCACAGACGTAAAGCAATATCTTCTTGCCGAACTACACCCTGAATCCGAATCCAAGAAAGTTGAAGATAAGGATCAGGCTACTCCAACTGATTCAACCAGCGAACCCCACCCTGAATCCGAATCCAAGAAAGCCGATGATAAGGATCAGGCTGCTTCCGCTGATACGACCAGCGTGCTCCACCCGGAATCCGAATCCAAGAAAGCTGATGATAAGGATCAGGCTACTTCCGCTGATACAACCAGCAGAAGTGAAATATCCTCAGCAGAATCAACGTGATGGAGTAGAGTCCAGCGAAAGCTGAGGCTCTTTTTTTTGCCATCACCATTGTCGCGGTATTGACGACTTTGCAACACCCCCGGCCTTCCCTGAGAGGCTCGCCTTTGGTCATCGGATTTTTCCTTGACCTTACAAGGGTTTTCCTGTACGCTTACGCCATCATCACCTGAAGGAGCGATTTCAATGCTGGCACAATTTCCCCCTATGGGCTGGAACAGCTGGGACTGTTACGGTGCAGCCGTTGACGAGGCCACCGTGCGCAAGAACGCAGACTATATGGCCGCCCATCTGAAGCAGTTCGGATGGGAATATATCGTCGTAGATATCCAGTGGTATCAGCCCACAGCGACCTCCCATGACTATGTTCCGTTTGCACCGCTGTGCATGGATGAATACGGCAGGCTACAGCCTGCGGAAAACCGTTTTCCCTCCGCTGCGGGCGGAAAAGGCTTTCAGCCGCTTGCCGACTACGTCCACTCCCTCGGCCTCAAGTTCGGCATCCATATCATGCGCGGACTTCCCCGCATGGCAGCCCACAGGCAGCTCCCCATCCTGGACTCCCCCCTTCGCTGCGATCAGGCGGCCAAGGGAAACAGCATCTGCATGTGGAATCCTGACATGTATGGCCTCAACTGCGAGACAGAGGTGAACGGCGTCCTTCCCGGAAAGGCCTACTATGACTCCATCTTCCGCATGTATGCCCAGTGGGGTGTGGATTTTGTCAAGTGCGACGACATCGCCCGCGAATATCCGCAGTGCGAAAAGGAGATCGAAACCATCTCCGAGGCCGCCAGAAACTGCGGACGCGACATCGTCCTCTCCCTCTCACCGGGACCGGCGCCTCTGGAGAAGGCAGAGCACTTGAAAAGGTACGCCAACATGTGGCGCATCACCGACGATTTCTGGGATGACTGGCGCGCCTTGCACGCGATGTTTGACCGGGCCGAAAAATGGTGCATCCATGCAGGCCCCGGACACTGGCCGGACGCGGACATGCTTCCCATCGGTGCGCTCAGGCAGTGCACCAATCCGGATGACTGGACGCATTTTACTATCCCCGAGCTCACGACCATGATGACGCTTTGGAGCATGATGCGCTCCCCGCTCATGATCGGCGGAGAGCTCACCAAGATGGATGAAGAATCGCTCCGGCTGCTATGCAACGCGGATGTGCTCGCCATCCAAAAGACAACCGCCTGTGCCCATCCCCTCTACCGCATGGAGAGCACCTGCGTGTGGGTAGCGCCGGAAGTGAACGGTAGCGGCCTCTATGTCGCCCTGTTCAATCTGACAGACGATCCGCTCGTCATTTCCGTGACTGCCGATGAGATTCAGCACCCGATTTCCGCTGCCCGCGAGCTCTGGAGCGGAGAAACAGCCGAAGATATCCTCATCTCCGGCCTTCCTCCCCACGGCGCCGCCGTATGGAAAGTCGAATAAGCATCAGAAAGGCGTTTGTCATGCATTACCGCGCATTGTTCATCGTGCTCATCCTTCTCCTCTTTGCTGCGCCCTGCCTGGCTGAAATCTATATGGGCACGCCGCCCGATACATGGGAAGAACAGTCTGTGCTTCGCCTGACGGTCTTCCCCACCAGCTGCAATGATAGCTTCCTCCTGGAATGCGGTGGCAAATCCATGCTCATCGACGGCGGCTACGCACAGCACTACAACAATATGCATGAAGCCCTGGAGAAGCGGGGTTACGGCACCTATATCGACTACATTGTCAACTCACATCCCCATGATGACCATATCGAGTGCGAGATCAAGCTGGTCAAGAACGGCCTGAAGTGCGAAGCCTTTCTTTCTCCGTTTGCCGAAAACTACGGCAACAAGCTGCACAAGCAGATGGTAAAGCTACTTAACGACAACGGCCTTGGCTACAAGCAGTTGGAAAACGGCGAGACCTTCCTTTTCGGGGAAGCACAAATTGACTGCTTTTCCTGGCTGGAGGCCGTTGATGTGAACGCCAGAAGCCTGCAGATGCATGTGCGTTTTGGCGATTCCACGCTTCTTCTCACCGGCGACCTGACAGGGCTGGCAGAGCACCATTATCTTGAACTGCTGGAGGAAGGCGATCTCAAGTCCGACATCCTCAAAGCACCGCATCATTCTCTCGTACATATGGTGCCGGAGTACCTTGAGACGGTCGATCCCGGGTTTGTCATCATCACCAATACCCGCGGTGACACGCCGAAGACCGAAAACCAGCTGAACAAGCGCAGTATCCAGCACGCCTATATTTCCGACGGCACCATGGTGCTGACAACAGACGGCCGCGACTGGTACATCACCCAGGAAAAGGGCTGGCACTAATATGCGGACGCGGACTTTTCCGCGTCCTTTCCCTTGTCTCCCTTCCCGCATTTGCTTGATTTCCCGTCACTTGAAGAGTATTCTCTTGCCTGTTAACGCTATGAACGGAGGATTTCCGATATGGTCTATGCCGCTTCCGGCAAACGCACCCTTTCCAAAAAAGGACGCATTCTCACCGGTCTGCTCGCCGCGGTGCTCCTGTTTGTCCTTTTCTTTTCCTTCTATTTGATCTTCATGCGCGGCGAAGAGTTCCAGGATGAACTGGATGTCTTTATCGTCGGCAGCGAGGTTGGCTATGGCGCGGAGATGTACAAGGATACCGTCTCCCAGCACATGCCGTTTTCCTATTATCTCGCCGCACTCATCACTGTGCTCTTCCACCCAAACAACGCGTATGGCTACCGATTGGCGCTGTATATCTTCCTGTCCCTTCTGTGGGTAGCCATCTTCCTTCGCTACAAGGACAAGGTCAATCCTGTGGCCCTTGTCCTGCTTCCGCCCCTCTATATTGCCGTGCTCACGCTCTATGAGAACGGCTCCATGATGCTCTCCGAGCACTGGGCGGGCATTGGGCATGTCATTCTGCTACTGGAGCTGATGATCTACCCCCGGCGCAAGCGCCTGGACATCGCAAGTGACATCTGGATCTCCTTTTCTATTCTCCTGAGCTTCGGATGCGTGTTCACCTCCGCCTACAGCATCGCCATCGTCGCCGTCGGAGTCTTCCTCTATCAGATTTGCCTGATCGCCTTCACAGGCAAAGCAGAGCGCGCGGCCCTTCGCAGAACCATCCTTCTGGATGACCTGCGTCTCGTCGGGATCGTCCTTCTTCCCTGGGCAGTGCTGATGCTCTGGTATGCCGTGACAGGCAATATCCAGAATTTCATCTACAGCGTCTATCGCTTCAACGTGGAGGTCTACTCGGAGTACACGGGCCTTGGTACCGATGCCTGGGGCGCCTTCCGGGCCATCCTTCCCAACTTCTTCTCCTATCTCCGAACCGGTGTCGACGCACTCTTCCGCGGGGATTTCTCCGTCGACAATCTCGCGATCGTTTCCTACACGGTTTGTCCTCTGATCGTGGCTATCTATCTGTGCTTTGTCCATCCGATCATCGGCTTTACCTATCTGTTTGCCACCGCTGCTATCGCGATTCGCGGATTCGGCAATTTCCATGCCCTGCACTTCATGTGTGCGGCCACACTGTCCACAGCATTGGTGGCAGGCTTCGGCATCCGTCTGCCCGCGAAAAAGCCGAAGAACCCTGTCTCCTACGTTGCCTTCATCGCAGGTGTTGTGATCTTCGCCTTCTTTGTACAGACTGTGCTCCCGCTTATGCGCAATGTGCCCAAGGTATTTGAGGACGACTCACTCTTTGCTGCCAATGAGGATTACCGCGAGCTGACCGATATTCTCACCGATCCGAGTGACAGAATCCACTACACCGATTTCTACACCACACCCATTGATGTGGGGCGTCCTATCGACTATGGTCCCGCCTGCTCCTCTCCTTGGACCTGGACCGGGTTCGGCGAGCGGGAGATGGAAGCGCTCGACGAGTATCAGACCAAGATCGTCTTCTATGACAGTGGCTATTCCGTATGGGGGTATGACCGCGACACGTATGCCGCTGACTTTGTCCAGAAACTGAGAAACGATTACTTCCCGCTCTCCAGAAGCATTTATATCCGCCGCAGCTATCTCAATGAGGCTGTGCGCCGCATGCTTAAGGCAGGCTATGACGATTATCTTGAGTTCTATGATGCCACGCCGCTTTCTGGAGAAACTCCACAGACCGCGCTGTCGCTGCGAGGCACCCAGAGTGCAGGCACATCTGCCGGCTTTACCTTTACCCCCGATGAAGATATGGCCCTTGAGCTTGTAGAATTCTGGCCGCAGGCCAATGCGGATCAACCACTTTCCGATATTGTTGTCTCCGTCAGGGATGCCCAAAGCGGTGAGACAGTTGCCGAGAATACCGCCTATGGCGCATTCCTTGTACCCGGTGAAATGAACCTTGTCTTCTTTGACAGCCTTGTGCTTTCCGAAGGCACCACCTATGATGTCCTCCTCACCCTCCCGGAGAGCGCTTCCGGAGACGTGCTGCTTGACGTTTCGGATGCGCAGGAGAACGACTATGATGCCACTCCGCTCCTCGGACTGGAAGATGGTCAGGCATGGCGCATTGCCATTGAGACGGTGGATCCCAGTTTCCTCTATTCCGGAGATGATGACTGGGATGAAGAGTGGGGTGACTACGAGGATTACGGGGATGAGGAAGGCTATTGGGATGATGAGGAGTACGAAGACTACGAGGAAGACGAGGAATACGGAGACTTCTGGTCTTCCATCCCGCTGCCTGACCTTTGTGCCTGAATACCGAAAGCTGACCCTTCCCTGATGTGATGAATCCTCCTATACAATACAAAGAACACGCTCCTACCCATAACTGATATGGGCTTGAGCGTGTTCTTTCTTATCGGGACGTCTAATCCGTTTCACTCCGTCTTTTTCAACTGTAGTCCATCTTTGATCGTTTCAGCAACATTCCAGAGTTCCTGATGGGGTTGATCAAGCCTTTCCAGTGCATGCTTCACGTTCTTCTCTCCGACGTAAATCCACCCTTCACGAATCTCGTTCAACCGCTCCAGCAACGCTTCTTTGGACAGTACGATCCCATGATACGCAAAATGAATTCGCATCGCCTCCGTCATCATATTTGCGCTTTGACATAGAAAGACATGTTCCCGCGTCTTCTGCTCTGTCCACTCCGTAGTGTGATTGCTGTTATCCTGACGAAACGGTATTTCATCGGCGCCAGAGAGCTCTGTCCATTTTCTAATAATCCTGCCCCATGCCTCTGTGATTTCTTCCTCGGAGATATGATTAATCGTTTCCCAGCATACTGCAGAACTGAGCGTATCCGCTTCAAGCCGAAACATGTTTGGCAAGCTTGTTTCACGGGACCAGTCTGCGAATTCCTGTTTGTTTCCGGGATCGACTGCTTGGTGTATCATGTGAAGCAACAGTACCTTGCTCTTTGACAATCCTTTGCTTGTCTGTGAAGCGAACGACGCGTCCAGGATCTTGTCAAGTTCAAGTTGCTCAGCAGTCCATAGGAGTGCCGCAACTGCGCCATGAGCATAGGTTTTCACGGATAGGTTCGCATATGCAGCATAGTCGTCTGCATCCGTTCCTTGCGTTTGACTGCCGGGAAGGTCAGGCGCGGTATCTACCGCCTTCTGTGACAGATAACCTGTGAGAGCCAGTTGCTTCAGTTTGTCCATTGGACCAATATATTCCAATGTGACTTGCTTCACTTTCCCATCTACTCGCCTGCCTTCAACGACATAGTAGTAAAGATTCCCTTTCTTGACCTTTTCCCTTATATAAGCCATGTTGTGCCCTCCCAGCAATCAATATTATAGCTTGTATATATCTAACCGAAAAAAAGGGCTGTGAGTTTTCACAGCCCCTTTTCGTTTCTCAGGCAAGCCTTGCTCTCAAAGCCTCCTGAAGTACCTTGGAGCAGTTGATTCCTCTTCTGTCGGCCTGTGTAACCATCCAGGCGGGAAGAGAAACATTTTTCCTTACAGTGCGGGTATCGTTCTTTTCCAGATAAGCTTCTGTATCAACCCGAACCATCTGCAGGAAATCTCCATCTTCGTGCTCCACCTCCTGGTACGCTGTAGCGACCGGAATTGCGCGGCCGTCAGTTTCAATATCACAGGACCAGAGGTTTGCAGCATCATCGATCATTTCGATTGCTTCTTCCAGCGTTTTACCGCTTGTGATGCACCCCGGCATATCGGGGACACGGCATTCATAGCCATTTCCATTTGCCCGTGGGTGGATCACTGCCACGAACATTCCTTTCATCGGGTTTTCTCCTCCTCAATTGTTGTTAAAGCAGAACATGATCGCACCCCCCGGAGAGGGGGCAGGGGATTGGGTTATTTCCCCTGCCGCTTCATTTCCCGCCTGACTTCCTGAAGAATCATCCTCATATCATCCTCGTCAAAATCGGAACTCCTGCTGACTGTGATTTTATAATTCAGCTCCTTGTTCCAGAAGCGGTCATGCTTCGTTCCTTTTTCGGGGATGAATCCGAGCTTCTTCAGCTCTTCCAGGCACCGTTTCCTGGGGTTCAATGCGATCCCCTCCTTTCGCTTGATAATATACACACTTAATGTGTATTCGTCAAGCGGATTTTACTTATTTTTTGTGTATTTTTCGTGTCAATCAAACATGGAGATCTGGCCGGGCGTCTGACCATCGTCTCTTCCTTCCACGTATCGGTAGCAGGCCTGTTTGACGCTGTATTCCGTTTCCTTGCCACCGATATAGTCGGCAATTTCCTGCCAAGGCTTCTGCTGGATAAATCGAAGTGTCAGAATCATGTGCATCCGGACGTTGCCAGTTTTATCGATGAGTTCTTTACAAAGGTGTATTTCCATCCCCGTTAAATCCGTTACACAGGCTTGCAGAATTTGCGGTTTACACATTGCTTACACAACATTATCTTGATGAATGATGCTCAAAACCGCTTCAAATAATGTGCGTGTTTTGACTCAGATAATTTGCTTGCTGACAATCTATAAAACCACAGATATATGCCTATTTTTCACTTTTGTCTATAGGTCACAACGCAAACATTTCCCCTTCCCCCTATGTGCACGCATGGGGATTTGTGTATGATCCCATTATTGATTTTTCCACTAAATCCGATTATCCTTCTCTGGTATTCCTGAATTATGAAGGAGTGATGAAACGGTATGCATTCGAATTCTGGAAAAGCGTTTCTCTTTGCAGTGATCCTTCTTCTGGCGTTGGTCTTATGTGTCGGCGCTCTTGCTGACCCTGTCTTCGCTGTCGACAAAAAGGAGATCCAGCATGGAGAGCCATTGAAGATCACCTACGATCTTTCCGCCTTTACGTTCGACCATGCAGAGCTTTTGCCTTTTGCGAGATGGAATGCAGGGGCCACAAACGGGGCAACCTATCGTCTCCCTGTGATCCCCCTGTCAACCGTTCCCAAAGGCACCTATACTTTTACTGATACGAACATCGGTGAGAGTATCTATTTGGGTATCCAGCTCTATGATGCAAACGGTTGGTACCTGGATTATCTCTTCTTCTCCGGAGATGATGGAGAGGTTTACCTTACAGACAGTTGGAATGCACCCGCCAGTGTACCCTCTTTTCAGTCGGTGACCCCCTCTGCCACCCGTGTCAGCGCAGGAACACCAATCTCCGCAAACTTTATCATCAGCGGCGGAAATGCGGCATATACCGAAATTCATACTTACTGGTCAGTGTATGACGATGAGGGATTTCAGCTTTCCTCCAATTGGGAATCATGGGGAACCTCCTCAACCGGTACCGCCACGCTTTATGCGCCCTCCAAGGGAGGAACACACTACCTTTCCGCCCTTGTACGATGTGCAGACGGGTGGGAATATACGCTTGAAGACACGAATCATGGGATCGAGGTTCAGGGCGACACGACAAGTGACCCGCTTACCTTGCAACTCACCTTCAAGGATGTGAACGACAATATCCTGGACTGGACCCAGGATGAAGCCATTCCAGGACAGCCAATTTTTATGTCATGGGTGCTGCACGGCGGATACGCAGCCTACCATGGATATCTGAACCTGCGACCGATCAGCGGAGATACGAGCTTTGGCTACATGAGCCGATCTGGTGCCATAGGAACCTTGAATTTTTGGGTGAACGAAAACGCAAGTCCCGTCATTCTGGAAGTCGAATGCGACGACAATCACGGGAACACCATTTCCCAGCAGATCACTATACCGGTAGCGCCTCCCCTGCAGATGACTGCGGCGTTTCAGCAGAGTAATGCAAAGCCCGGCGATACCGTGACGGTTAACTGGAACATCACAGGCGGACTCGCTCCCTATGATGTGCAGGTGGATTGGACCTTCGATGAAGGCTGTATGCGTAAAACGGATCAATCCACCGTCTTCTCCCTGTCCCAGGGCAGCGACAGCTATACTGTGCCGCTTTCGGCCACATCGCTTGAAGCACACCTTACCGTTCGAGATCAGTCCGGTGCTACGAGAGACGAATATCTATACGTTAATATCCAGTGATACGGACTAAAAATGGGAAATATTACAATTTCCATTTCAGCCATATGGATCCCGATAGGTATGATATCGGCAATCTAACACCAGGTTATGATTTAGGCTTGTTTTTGCTTCCTTTCGGTCGTCC
>JAFUZB010000080.1 GCA_017476845.1 Clostridia bacterium | reverse complement strand
GAATGGTTGCGCATGAGAGGTGTGAAGATCCCCAGCTCCAGCCAGCGCAGCAGGAGGTCCGGTGTGGTGTCCGAGCCAAAGCCGCCGATGTCCGCACCGTTAAAGAGGAAACCGCACATATTGAGGCTGGCGAGCATCTGCATGTTGAGCTTGAGATGGCTCCACCAGGAGCGGTTGTCTCCCTGCCAGACGCCGCCGTAGCGGTGGGCCCCGATGTAGCTGGAGCGCGCAAAGAGCAGAAAGCGCTGTCCGGGGGCAAAGCGGTCCATGCCTTCCCGGCTGGCGCGCATCATGCCAAAGCCGTAGAGATTGTGCACCCGGTCGTGGCGCACCTGCCTTCCGTCCACATTGTGGTAGAAGGCGGTATAGTCGTCCATGCTGTTGGCCAGACTGGTCGCTGCCCGGGAGAGAGCCCAGTTGCCGTCCAGGTCCAGGTTCTTCCCGCGCAGTTCGTCAAAGACCACGTAGGCCTTCTGCATGCCCTCGCGCGAGTAGAAGAGCGCGGGCTCGTTCATGTCGTTCCAAAAGCCGTCGACGCCACACGTCAGCATCTCTCGGTACCGGTCGCCGAACCAGGCACGGCCCTTGGGCGAGAGAAAATCGGTGAAATAGCTAAGCCCCGGCCATACGGCGGCCTGAAAGAGGCTCCCGTCCGCTGTTTTGACAAACACGTCTTCCTTAACCCCGTCCACGCTTGTGGGATCATCCTCTGCGACCGGGATACCGGCATCAATGATGGGGATGAGGTGGATGTTCTCCTCGCGAAGGCGGTGCGTGAGTGCCTTAAGGTCCGGGATTTTCTCGCTGTCCCAGGTGAAATCGCGGAAGCGGTCCATGTAGTCGATGTCCAGGCAGATGCCGTCCAGGGGGATGTCCCGTGTCCTGTGTCCCTCCAGGACCTCGCGCATGTCCGCGTCCCCGGCATAGCCCCAGCGGCTCTGGATGTAGCCGAAGGCCCAGTAGGGCGGGAGGTAGCTCTTGCCGGTGAGGCGGCGAAGCTCGCGGCAGATGGCGGCTGGCGTCTCCTCCTCAATAAGGTAGAGCGAGAGGTCCCCGCACACAGAGGTCACGGTCATCTCGTTCATCTTCTGGTCGCCCAGGTGCCAGATGACCTCCCCGGGATCGTCCAGGAAAAAGCCGAAGCAGTCGGCTTCGGAGGCGACAATGAGGAAATTGTGGGAGGAATAGAGGCTCTCCTTCTCCTCGGTGTGGATGAAATCATCGGTATTCCAGGAACGGTAGTGGTGGCCGCGCTTGTTGATGCCCCGCACGGTCTCCCCCAGACCATATAGCCGGGTGTCCGCCTGAAGCGGGCAGGTGAAGGTCACGGACTCTCCGTCCCTTGTGACATGCAGGCGGGGAAGTGTAGAGATGTCCTTTTCACTTTCCAGTGCAAGCACGGTTGCACCGGTGTGCAGCGGATGACCAAAATCGAAACGGCGAATCATGAAACACCCATCCTTCCATGGCTCAGTGGCTTGCGTAAGTCAGGCCCCGGCGGACCATTCTAGCACATGACAGGGGCTCCCGAAAGTGGTTAATCATCTCTAATTTCTTTGCGCGAACATGCTTTACAAGCAAGGACGGGTGTGATACGCTCTTTCGCTGTAGACGTTTGTGTGCAGAAATGAGAGGATGCAAGATGTTGGAAAAACTGGGACGGAACCTGCCCTGCTGGTGCGGGAGCGGTAAGAAATATAAGAACTGCCATATTCACTTCGACGAGGAGCTCGAGGCGCTGGAAAAGCAGGGTGAGGAAATTCCCACCCACCGGATGATCAAGAACGCCGAGCAGATCGCGCGCATCAAGGAGAGCTGCAAGGTCAATATCGCGGTGCTGGACGCCATCGACAAGATCATGAAGCCGGGAGTGCGCGGCGACGAGATCAACGATCTGGTCAATGAGGTCACCTACTCCATGGGTGCCATCCCGGCACCGCTGCACTATGAGGGCTATCCTTACAGCGTGTGCACCTCGGTGAATTCCCAGGTCTGCCACGGCTTCCCGCTCAAGAGCCGTGTATTCAAGGAGGGGGACATCGTCAATGTGGACTGCTCCTCCATCCTGGACGGCTATTTCTCGGATTCCTCCAGAATGTACTGCCTGGGCGAGGTCTCCCCGGCGAGAAAGAAGCTGGTGGAGGTCACGCGGGAGTGCATGAAGCTCGGCATTGAGGCCGTAAAACCGTATGGTCACCTGGGGGATATCGGCGCGGCGATCGACGCGCATGCGCGCGCCAACGGCTACCGCGTGGTGGACAGCATCGGCGGACACGGCTGCGGCATCGAGTTTCACGAGGATCCCTTCGTGAGCCACGTGGGCGAGGCGGGTACAGGAATGCTCCTGATCCCGGGCATGATCTTCACCATCGAGCCCATGGTCAATGCAGGAGGGGCGGACTATATTACGGACAAGAAGAACAACTGGGAGGTCTACACCCGGGACGGCAAGGACAGTGCCCAGTGGGAAAACATGATTCTGGTGACAGAGACCGGCTACGAGATTCTCTGCTGGTAATGAAAAGGACACCTTGCGGTGTCCTTTTTCGGTGCTCATTTTCTGCGCGCACTGTGCAGGGTCTTTCGCGCATAGTGCGCGATGGTGGAGGAGAGCACGAAGCCTACAGACATGCCAAGCAATGTCAGAAGGCAAGCCTGTGCATTCTCGGAAAAGAGCGTGGCGTTTCCCCGGATGGCCCCGGTCATGGCATAGTAGAACAGATCGCCGGGGATGAGGGGAATGATGGAGGGGTAGATAAAGTAGGTGGACGGATCCTTGCGCAGACTGGCCAGGAGCTCACCGTAGGCCGAGGCAAAGAGAGCCGAGAGCATGACGTAGACAAAGCGCGCCGGGATAAAGCCGGAGAGGATAATGAGGACAACGCGCGTGAGCGCACCGCCAAGGGCCGCGAGAAAAAGATCGCGTCCGGTAATGCGGAACACCAGGGCAAAGCCGAAGGAAGCGATGAAAGAGACGAGGACAAGGAGAAGATTGTCTACCATGCGATCCACCTCCCGAAAAGCTCCAGGGCCGCGACCGTACCCAGGGCGAGCGACAGCGTCTCAAAGGCCACCTTCAGGATCTGCAGAAGACCGTTGATCTCATGGTCGCAGATGAGGTTGCGCACGGCATTGACGAGCGGAATACCGGGAAGGATGAGCATCGTGATGGTGATGACGACCGAGGAAAAGTGGTCGGCAAACCCGATGTAGACCCCGAAGATCGCAAGGCAGGTCGCCAGGAACATCAAAAGGAAGTTCGTGATGATCCGGTTGAGCGCGGGCCGGGAGAGGAGCTGCGTGACAAAGTGGAGGATCACGGTGATAAGGGCGACACAGACCCCGTCGCGCCAGGAGCCGCTGAAGAGAAAGCACAGGCACAGCATGCCGATGACCTGCCCCAGGAGGATCACTCCGTCCGGGTACTCCTTCACATCCTCAGCCTCGGTGAGGAGATCGCGCAGCGTGGCGGGATCGGGAACCGCCCTGCAGACATCGTAGGAAAGGCGGTTGAGCTGGCGCAGGCGGGCGAGGTGAATGCCGGAGGCGGGAATGGTGATCTGCCGGGAGGCATAGGTCCCGTCGGTGCCCCGCGCGGAGACGGACATGTGGGTTGAGAGGAGAAAGATGCTGATGTCGGTCATCCCATAGCTCACGAGAATCTTGTCGGCGGCCAGCTCCACGCGTTCGAGATTGGCTCCCGATACGATCATCTGCCGGGAGAGGGCGACGACAAAGTCGAGCACCAGGTCCAGGGAAGAGGCGATAGGGCATCACTGTCCTTTCTATGACTTTTCGCGCATGTCCTGCCGTCTGGCATTCTCCTCGTCCTCGGCGTTCATGCGCTGGATATCGGCGAGAAACTCGGGGGAGATGGCGGTCGGGCTGCGCTTGGTTGGCTGTTTCTTTGCAGAAGAGGCGGCTTTTTTGGTCTTGCTCGTATTTCTGCGGGAGGCTGCGGCAGCGGGCTTGGAGGGCGAAGCCTTCGACAGGCGCTTTTTGCGCGCCTCGATCTTCTTTTCCTTGGCCGCGTGGGCCTTTGCGTCCTTCTGATGGAGCTTTTCCAGGGTCTGTGGCGGGCGCAGGGTGCGCGGCATGCGCACGCCCTCCTTTTTCCCCAGCTTATCGCGCAGCATGTCGGTCATAGGGCCGTAGGTGAAGGGCGTGCAGGGGACGGCGAGGGTGAGAAAGCCCAGGGTGCGGTAGAGAAGGACCGTATTCTTGTCCGGCCAGAGCTGAATGCGGCGGATCTGCGCCCAGGAAAGGTCGGTATGGGAGATGAGCACCATGCCGTCCTCCCCGGCGGGCAGGTCGGGCGAGCGAAAGCGCGCGAGGAGGCGAAGGGTGGTGGGCCTGGGGAGACACACATCCAGATGGACGCCCTTACTGTCCACGAGAATATCCAGCACATCCGGCCCCTGGAGGAAAAGGACAAGGCCTGTGAGCACGGCGGCAAAAAGAAAGAGGGAGACGAGCGTTATAAGAAAGCCGCCGGAAAGAAGATCGCTTAGCGCGGCGGATCCGCCGGAGAGATATTCCATGAGCGGCACCAGGATGAGGATCACGAGCAGGACCGGCGCAAAGATGCGCATGGACTGGTTCCAGCAGATCCAGTCGGTCACCGGGCGGTGGTCCAGGCACCACGTGAGGGTGCCGGAGGCGCCGGTGCGTCTTCCGGTCTTCTTTTCAGGCGTAGCGCCGGGGTTTTTTTTGCCTCTGGGCAAGTAGGATCACCTCGTATCGGCAGGAGATGTACGAAAGAAAGCCGCGGGCGTTCCCCGCGGCTCTTGGTTCCTTATTCGGCGGAATCCGGCTTTTCCTCGGCGTTCTCCTCAGCTTCATTGTCAGCTTCGGTTTCAGCCTCCTCAAGGGGCCTCTGGATCTCCACAAAAACAGGCTTGCTGTCTCTGGAAGTGGCTGCCTTAATGACGGTGCGGATCGCCTTGGCGATTCTGCCCTGCTTGCCAATCACCTTGCCCATGTCCTCTTCGGCGACATTGAGCTCAAGGATGATGGCTTCAGGGCCTTCCGTCCTGTGCACAGCGACCTGATCCGGATGATCCACCAAGGACTTCGCCACAAAAGTGAGCAGTTCTTGCATGGAACGTTCCTTTCTAATCCCCGAATGCGGATTACTTCTCGATCACGCCGGTCTTCTTGAGCAGAATACGGACGGTATCGGTGGGCTGAGCGCCAACACCCACCCAGTACTTGGCACGCTCACCGTCGATCTTGACCTCGGCGGGATTGGTCATGGGATTGTAGTAGCCGATCTCCTCGATGAAACGGCCATCGCGGGGGCTGCGATCGTCGGCGACGACGACACGATAGAAGGGCTTTTTCTTCATACCCATTCTCTTCAGACGAATTTTGACTGCCATGGAACATCCTCCTTAAATCTGGTTGCTGCGGAATATCTATGGAATCGCCCTTTTCGGGCGGAACCACGCGTTTTACATGTTGGGCATATTGCGCATGAACCTGCGCATCTTGCCCTTGCTCTTTGCACCGCCCAGCTGCTTCATCATGTTACGGGCCTGATCGAACTGGCGGATAAGCTGGTTGACATCCTGCACCGTCGTGCCGGAGCCCGCGGCGATGCGCCTGCGGCGGCTGGCGTTGAGAATGTCGGGGTTTCTGCGCTCCTTGACGGTCATGGAGCGGATGATGGCCTCGGGCTTTTTCATGGCATTCTCATCGATGTCCACATCGTTGAGGTTGATGCCGGGCAGCATGCCGAGCATGCTGCGGATCCCGCCCATCTTCTTCATGGACTGCATCTGCTCCAGGAAGTCCTCCAGGTCCAGATTGCCCTTCTCGGCGCGGCGCATGAGGCTGGCGGCCTTGTCCTCGTCGATCACGTCCATGTTTTCGCTGGCCTTCTCAATGAGCGTCTGAATGTCGCCCATGCCGAGGATACGGCTGGCCATGCGGTCCGGATAGAAGGGTTCGATCTCGGTGAGCTTTTCGCCGATACCGGAGAACTTGATGGGCTTGCCGGTGACGGCACGCACGGAGAGTGCCGCACCGCCGCGGGTGTCACCGTCGAGCTTGGTGAGAATCACGCCGTCGACATTGAGCTTCTCGTTGAAGGTCTGTGCGACGTTGACGGCGTCCTGACCGGTCATCGCGTCGACCACCAGCAGGATCTCCTGGGGATGGACGTGATCGCGAATCCTGGCGAGCTCATCCATGAGCTCCACGTCGATGTGCAGACGGCCTGCGGTATCGATGATGAGTACGTCGCGGCCGTAGTACTTGGCCTGGGCGACGGCTTCCTGCGCGGTCTGGACAGGGTCCTGGGTGCCGCGCTCGTAGACCATGGCTCCGACCTGTTCACCGACGACCTGCAGCTGCTTGATGGCGGCCGGGCGGTAGATGTCGCATGCGGCGAGCATGCACTTTTTGCCCTGGCGCTGCAGGTAGCCTGCCAGCTTGGCGGCCATGGTCGTCTTGCCGGCACCCTGCAGACCGCAGAGCATGTAAATGGTGGGAGTGGAAGGCGACCAGGTGAGCTTGGCCAGGGAGGAACCCATGGTTTGGGTGAGCTCCTCATTGACGATCTTGAGTACCTGCTGTGAGGGGGTCAGGCTGCTGAGCACTTCCTGGCCGACACACTTTTCGGTCACGCGCTTGATGAAATCCTTGGCCACGGCATAGTTGACGTCGGCTTCCAGAAGCGCCATGCGGATCTCCCGCATGCCCTCCTTGACATCTGCTTCTGTCAGTTTGCCCTTGCCTGTCATCTTGGACAGGGCAGACTGCAGCTTTTGGGTTAAACCTTCAAAGGCCACTTGTGTCCTCCTGTTGCCCGAAGTCGAGATTGCTTATGGATGGTCTTCCTGGAGGTCCGACTGCATGAGCGCGGTGAGCAGGCTGCGAGCTGTCTGTGTCTCTCCCCTGTCGATGGCCGCGATGCACTCGGCCATGCCGTCCTGCATGCGCTGGAAGCGGCTGGCCATGCCCAGGGAGGCTTCCAGATGGAAGAGCTTTTCCGCGGTGCGAAGGAGCATGTTGTAGACCGCCTGGCGGCTGATGCCGGTTTCCCGTGCAATCTCGCCCAGCGACATGTCCTCGGAGCAGTACAGGTCCAGCACCGTCTGCTGCTTTTCTGTCAGGACACCTGCGTAGAACGCGGTGAGATAGGTCAGCTCTATGCGTCTTTCCAGAAAGCTCTGGGAAGGGTTGGATGCCGTATCCATGGGCACCCTCTTTCTGTCAACCAATTTTGGTTGGCAGTGGAATTATACGCATTGCGAAAGGGTTGTCAATAGCGGAAAAGCCGATTTTGCGGGATTTTGCGGGCTGGAGCGATGTGACAGAAAAACGTTACATCACTCGCGGCCGTAGATCCGGCTACCGACGCGCACGCCCCAGGCCTTGCCGTCCCTGAAGAAGAACTCAAGCCGCCCGCGGGAGCGCTCCTTGTCCTCCCTGTCCATGGCAAGGAAGCGGCCGCCGCCGCAGTAGACAAGGTCGGTTTCGTGGGAGGAGAGTGTGGCATGACCGAGGGCATCGACATGCACGCGGGAGGGGACGCCCTCGTGGGCAATATAGGTACCCTCCAGCATGGGAAGATCCGAGAAGGTGCGCCCTACCGGGATAAACCAGCGGTGGGAGGTCTCCAAAGGAAGCCCGATGATTTCGTTATAGAGGGTCCACATGATGTCGTCCATGTCGGCATCGCCTAGCGAGCAGAGCACCGCGAAGCCGTAGCCCTCCCCGAGCAGGAGGCCGCCCTTGGTGGAGACGCCGTGGAGTCCGCCGGAGTGCTCGCAGATGGTGTGTCCGCACTTCACGCGCTTGTAGAGCCCAAGGCCGTATACCGCCTGGTCGGTCGCAGGAATGGCGGGGCCGATCATGTTTTCGACCGCATCGCGGGGCAGGACCTGCTTGCCCTCGTGCATGCCGAAATTGGAAAGACAGCGATAGTAGGCAGCCATGTCGCGCGCGGTGGACTTGACCATGGCACAGCCGCGGAAGGGCGGGAGGATGCTCCAGTGATCGTCGCAGGTGATCTTCCCGTCATCCTCCTCAAAGAGGGAGACGATGTTTCCGCCGGCCATCGCATGCGCGCTCACGCAGTCGTCGTCCATGATCGTGCGCGTCATGCCCAGAGGCGCAAAGATGCGCTCCTGACAGAACTGCTCCAGGGGCATGCCCGAAGCCATGTCCGCGACATAGGAGAGCACGGCGTAGCCCTCGTTGGAGTAGCTCATGTTCTCCCCGGGCGCACCGACGGTCGGATAGGGGCAGTGGGCGATGTAGTCGATGACCTGCTCAATGCGGTCCATCTGGTTGGGTGAGGAGGCGCGCATCGCGCGTACCCACTCCCCGTCTCTGCCCGGACTGTTCATGGCGATGGACCATTCCAGGGGCTCCATGGGCGGGATGCCGGCGGTGTGCCGGGCGAGGGTGCGCAGGGTAACCATGTCCTTGGGCGCACCGGGGACGGCGAAGTCCGGGAAGTAACGGCTTACCGGATCGTCGTAGGAGAGCTTGCCCTCGCTTTCCAGGATCGCCAGGGCGAGGGCGGTGATGGACTTGGACATGGAGGCAATGCCGAAGACGGTATCGGAATTGACTTCTTCTCCTTTGTCGTTTCTGCGTCCGTAGGCCTTCTCAAAGACCGTACCCTCCGGTCCTTTGACACAGACGCTGACATTGGGCAGGGCGTCGCGGGCAATAAGCGACTGGATGCGTGCATCCACACTTGCAAAATCAAAAGGCATGGCGGTCTCCCTCTCACGCAACGGGCGTGTGTAAGTCTTGATTGGAAAAGCTTGGCTTTCCGCACGGTATTGTAAAGCCCGCGGGGACAGGATGCAAGGCCGCGCCCTATGCATGCCCGAAAGAACGTGTTATACTTCTGTAGGTAGTTATATATAACTAACAAAGGAGGCAGACCATGCGCTATTCGGGCATGCCGTCCGGGATGTGGCTGCTGTTTGCGGGGAGCTACGGCCGTGCGCTCACGGGGACGCTGGGGCTGGAGAAGCGCGCTGCGAGGGACGTGATGCGGCGGGCGAAAGCACGCTACCGGGAGATTATCCTGTCGCTTCCGGAATTTGAGAAGGGCGATCGGTTCAAGACGAACATTGTGGGCTGTGCGCTCTTCTGTGCGGTTCTCCTTCAGCTGCCAAGTCTCCCGGAGGAGGAAGTCCTTGTGCGCTTCTATGCCCGCGCCCAGATGACGTGGGCGACGCGGCTGATCTGCAAAATCGGGGGAAGGATCAAGTTTTCCAAGCGCGACATTGAGAGTATGGAGAGAACTGCCAGACGCAACGCGGCGGACCGCAATCCCTACTCCTGGAATATGACGATGCACATGTACCCGGACGGGAGCGGCTATGAGGCGAGGTTCAGCCATTGCGGCATCTGCACACTCATGCGCTCCCTGGGACTGGGGGATGCCACTCCTGCGATGTGCCATTTTGACTACGACATGTCCGAGGCGGGCGGAAGGACGCGCTTTGTGCGCAAGTACACGCTCGCCTCAGGCGGGCCCTACTGTGACTGCGGGTATATAGACAGGAGGAAGGAGAAGGCATGACACTGCATGTTTTCGGTTCCGAGCACGCACCGGTGCTCCTCATGCTCCATCCCCTCGCGGTCAGGTGGGACATCTATGACCGGGTAATTCCGATCCTGGAGAAGGATTACCGCCTGGTGATCCCTGCGATCCCGGGCTTTGACGAGGAGGATCCAAAGCGGGATTTTCCGGGGATTGAGGAAACGTGCGAGGCGCTTTCCAAGGCGCTTGAAGCGCAAGGGTACACGCAGGTGAAATGCGTCTACGGCTGCTCCATGGGCGGGGCGCTCGCGACGCGTCTGGTGGCCTGCGGCCTGGTGAAGCCGGAGTGCGCCGTGCTGGACGGGGCGATCTTGCCCTACACCTACCCCAAACCTGTGACCTACCTCATCGGGATCAAGGATTATCTCACGCTGGAGATTGGGCGGCACCTGTCCATCCGTGCCTTGAAGGGCATGTTTGATCCGGACAAGTATACCGAGGCGGACCTGACCTACGCCCGGGACGTCATGCGCTCCATGAGCCGGAAAACCATCTGGCGAGGCTTCTACTCCACCAACAACTATGCCCTTCCCTCTCCTGCCCTGTCCGCAGGCCGCATGGCCTACTGGTGGGGCGAGGAGGAGAAGAAGGAGCGGAAAACGGATATCGCCTATGCGGTGCGGGTCTTCCCGGAGATCAGCTTTCGGGAAATCCCGGGCGAAGGGCACGCTGAGGGGTTCACCGTGCACCCAGAGGCCTTCTGCGAAAGGCTTGTGGACTTTATCGAAAACAGGGAGGACAAGTGAATGGCGCACTACAATGATATCGGGATCTCAAGGGAACTGGACTGGCCGCGGATCCGCAAGCTGCTCAAGATCGGGATGGTGGCCGCAGTGCTCGTGCTCATCGGGGACATGATGTTAGGCTACGGGGTCTCGGACGCGGCGCAGACCGGACTTGCCCGAAGGATGAGCATGTATATGCATCTCTCCGACACGGGCCTCTTTTTCTCCGCCTTCCTTGGGCTCATCGGGATTCCGCTGGAGGGGCTGTGCTATTTCGGCATCTATCGTCTCATCCGGGATGAGCACCTGGCGCACGGCTTTCGCAGCGGGATTCTCGGCATCCTGATCTTCGGCGGCTGCGGGGTGCATGTCCCCTGCCTGAGTACGGTATTTGTCTACCGGCATCTTCTCCAGGCGGCGCCGGAGACAGCCGTCCAAACGACGATGCGCTTTGCCACCTACTTCCTTCTTCCCGGGACCGTGCTCTTTCTCATCTTCTATGTTGTCCTGTGTGTCTTCCAGATTCGCGCGTTCCGCACCGGAAATACGCCCTATCCACGGTGGTGCTGGGTGTTCTGTCTCCCGGTGGGCATGGCGGCAGTCATGCTCCTTAAGCTTTTTCCCGAGACGGCGCTTCGCAATGCGCTGACGGCGGGATGGATCAGTATAGGAAACTTCTGGATGTGCGGCGGCCTGCTTGCGATGAGCGGAAAGGCAGAAAGGAAAGCGGCATGAACAGTGAGCAGTACAAGACACTGTCGGTTAAGGAGTTCACCCGGGCGGCCGACATCTACGACGGGGACCACTCCGGGATCTATGAAAGATGCAGGGAGGACTATCCCCCGATTGCGGCGGAGCTGGAGCACATCCCGTTTGAGAACCTTCTGGATGTCGGATGCGGAACGGGTCCCATGGTCTATCTGCTCTCCGGGAGCTATCCCACTCGGCACTTTACGGGGGTGGACCTGACGCCGAAGATGATTGAGAAGGCGAAGGAAAAGCAGATCCCCAACGCGACCTTCGTGGTCGGGGACAGCGAAAAGCTGCCGGAGCAGTTCGGGGAGGCGGCATTCGACTGTGTGATCTGCGCCAACAGCTTCCACCATTATCCCAACCCGCAGGCATTCTTTGACGGCGTGGCGAAGGTGCTCAGGCCCTCCGGACACCTGGTGATGCGCGATTATACCTCGCATCCGGTGCTGGTGTGGCTGATGAACCATGTTGAGATGCCCATCGTCAACCTCACCGGGCACGGGGATGTGCGCATCTATTCCGTAGGTGAAGTGAGAAGCATGTGTGAGAAGGCCGGACTTACGGTCCAGAAGATCGAAGGACAGCGAAAGCACCGGCTGCATCTGGTGGCCCAAAAGAAGATAGAGGCGATATAAGCATGCAGTACAAGGGAATCTACTGGTCACTCTTTGCACCGATGATCCAAAAGAGCATCCGCACGCGCTACGGGGAGGAGCTGGCCAAGCGGAGTATACAGAAGGGCAAAGCGGAGTACCGTGCCCTTCTCTCCCGAGCACCGGAGCTCGGAGGCGGCAATCCCATGGCGATGAACGCCTATTTTGCCTATGTTTTTGCTGCAGCCTGGCTGGGCGGAGAGAAGAAGATACCGCCTGAGGGCATGGGCGAGGTGATGAGCGATGTGCTGACCTCGCCGCTTCTGCGCTTCTATTTCGGACTCACGGACCTGAACCGCCACCCGAAGAAGTGGTACGAGGACATGCGCAAGTATGCCGCCTGGGTGGAAAAGCACGGGAAGGAGTATCCCACGACCTGGCAGGTCCGCTTTGACGGGAAATCGCACGAGGACGGCAGCGCCTACCGCTTTGTGACCTGTCCGATCTGCGCTTTCTGCCGCGCGGAGGGAATCGGGGAACTCATGCCGTCGCTGTGCGCGACCGATGAAATCATGTTCCGGCTCCAGCACGGCAGGCTTTACCGGGAGCATACGCTAGCCGGGGGCGATGCGGAGTGCGACTACTGGGTGGTCGGGGACCGCGTGAAGAACCCAAAGTAACGGAAAGGCGGGAAAGCCATGTCCAGAAAGGCCTCACAGTTTCAGAAGAAGATCATGTCCCTGGGCTATCGGGGGAAGGAGATCTTTAAGCCCCTCAACACCGGGTACATCGATGCGCATGTGGGATGCGTGCGCGAATGGGTGGCCAACATCTTCTTCTACCGCAAGGAGCCGGGCGGCGAGGTCCTGATGATCGATGCGGGTTACAGCTATGACAGGCTGCAGGAGAAGATGGGTTGGTTGGACCTCACGTGCGACGAGATCCGGCATATCCTGATTACCCACCAGGATACAGACCATGTGGGCGCGGTGGAGCGGGACGCGGGCGGCATCCTCAGCGGGGCTACGCTGTACTTGAGCGAAGTGGAGAACCGGTACCTCACAGGCGAGGTGCGAAGAAAGGTTAGCTTCGGGTTCTACAAGCTCCCCAAAGTGGAGACAGACAACAAGAAGGTCCTTTTGCAGGACGGGCAGATACTGGAGATCGAGGGAATCCGGGTGGAGTGCATCCTGGTTCCCGGGCACACCTGGGGCCATATGGTCTATCTTATCGATGACCGGTATCTGTTCACGGGAGATACGCTGTGGCTGGGGCCGGACGGCGGCTACAGCTTTATCAATACGCTGGCCGAGGACAACAAGCTGGCGGTGCGGTCGCTGAAGGCACTGGAGGAGAAGCTCCGTGCGCGGCGGCAGGAATTTGTGATTATCACCGGGCACACCGGATGGACGGACAGTCTGGACTTTGCCTTTGCGCATACAGACAAGGTCTGCAATGCGATGCGCCGTCAGCGCCCGCATGATCCGAATGCGCCCTATGACGGCTATGATGAGGCGGAGGATACGCAAGAGAGGGCGCGCACCGGGCATCTGCCAAAGCAGGCGTGGATCAAAAGCTAAGGAGGGAAGCGGCATGGAGAAAGTGAAGGGGCGGCTGCACGAAAAGCGTGCACGCACGGAGGCGCATATCCGATCCCTCCAAGATAGGGGGAAGGCCGGAATCCGCTACACGCTGACGCTGCCTGACCTTCGCATGCTCGCGTTCGGCCTTCTGTGCGACGCGGGATGGCTGCTTCAGCTCGTGTTCGGTATTCGCCTCATCCGGCAGAGCGGACTGCACGGGAGCAACAAGCTGGTGCTTTTCTCCCTTGTGTGCGTGATCGTTTCCGTTGGGATGATCGTATACCTGAGCCTCATCCACGAGAAGGAGATGGCCACCGGCCTTCAGCGCGATCTGAGCTTTACCCTCATCGTCTGTGCGGGCATCGCGGGTGCGCTGGCCGGACTATGGCATCTGTGTGCGCACGGGCTTTCGGTATCTGCCGCTGTTTTCCTTGCGGGATCGGTACTCAATGCTGCAGCGGGTCTGCCCATCCGTCTCTCGTTCCGCAAGGGCATCATTTACGGGATACGGTAGGATGGAGGGAAAAACCGATGAAGGCACTGGTATACGGAGCGGGGATTATCGGGTGCTATCTTACGCACATGCTCTCCCTTGGCGGCAATGAGGTGACGCTCCTTGCCCGCGGCAAATGGAAGGATACCCTCTCGGAGCACGGGCTGGAGATCCGGCATCATCTGCAGCGGAAGACAACGCTGGACAGACCCAGGGTGATCGGAGAAATCGACGATACGCGCTATGACGCAGTCTTTGCCGTCATGCCTATGAGCGAGATCACGGCGATTCTTCCTGCACTCGCAAGGGTTCGGACACCGCTTGTGGTGATGGTTGGAAACAATACGCGCGCAGAAGAGATGCGGCGGGAGATACTGGAGCTTGCCGGGGACATGCGGGAGGTACTGTTCGCATTCCAGGTGACGGCGGGGCGCAAGGAAGAGGAGCGCGTTGTGGTAGAGCGCTTTGGCGCCTCGGGACTGGACATCGGGGCGCTGCACGGCGAAGTGTCCGAGAAGGCGCGTGAGACGCTGACCGCCCTCTTTTCTGGGACAGGGTATGCGCTTCACTGGCAGGAGGACATGGAGGCCTATCTCTTCTGTCATCCTGCGGCGGTTTTGCCCATTGCCTATCTTGCCTATGCCTGCGGGGGCGATCTGAGAAGATCGACGCGGCAAGGGAGACGGGACATGCTGGATGCAGCGCGGGAGGCATATGCGGTGCTCTCACAGCTGGGCATTCCCATTCTTCCCAAGGGCGATGAGCGCTTCTTCACGCCCGGGCCAAAGCGGACGCTGATGTCGCTTTTGTATTTCATCATGGCGAAAAGTGTGATCGGAGACTTGGTAGCCTGCGAGCACTGCCGGCATGCGGTGAAGGAAATGGAGATGCTGAGCTGTGATTTTGAGAAGCTGCTTGCCCAGAAACTGGATGCCTCACTCACGGCCTGGCACCGTCTGAAGGATCAGATGCCTTCATGGGAAGAACTGCATGCGCGCTACGATGGGAGATAGGACAGAAAGACAGGAAGACGCAGGAAGAAGGCCATACGGATACGGTTGACACCGTGACATTCAGATGCTAGAATTCATATCGTTAGCCATAACTAATCATAAGCAGCTCACGCGTGGGCTGCTTACATAAAGCTCTATGGTTAGCTTAATCTAACTCATACACCCGACGAACAGCCGGGGTGGGACAGGACAAGGAGGATTTCCTGTGAAAAAGGTGAGAAGAGTCACACTTGCACTGCTGGCATTGTTTGCTTTCCTGGCGCTGGAAAGTGCCATGGCAGAGGAACAGACGGTCATCATGAACATCCCGTACACGGCGTTCTACCAGGCGGAGCTGAATCTCTCTGCGGACTATGAAGTGGATACGGTGACAAGTGCGACTGAGAAGGTATACAAGAATGCCGCGCTCGTGGGCGGATCCTATGCTGTGGAGGGTGCAGAGGGCACCCATGAGATCCTGGGTGTCAGTTTCCCTGTGAAGGCGGAGGAAAGCCTGCTTGCCGCCTTTACGCAGGTGGCGGATGCTGAAGCACTTTCTTCAAGCGCATCCTACAGCTACTATATCCCCCAGACTGCACCTGCTTATTACAAGCCCCTCACGGGAGATGCGGAACATCCGGTATTCGGCGCAGTGGAGAACCTGGAGACGATCTCCTCGGATGCGACGGTTGTCCTGGATGAGGTCAAGGGACGCCGCGGTGACTACAAGCTGGAGATCAAGGGCTTTGACTTTGCCACCGACGGAAGCGAGAATATCGTCTATGGCGCCGTGGTCAAGACAACAGATGCAGCCTATCCGCTGCGTCATCTGGAAAACATCTTCGGCGGGAACGAGCTGGCGATCAATGCGGGCTCCAGCAAGCTCATCAAGGGCGTCAATCCTGCCAAGCCGGAAAACTATACCGCCCTGGAGGGCGCAACGATCACCGAGGTCGACTACTATACCTCCAAGGGTAAGTATGTCTTTGCGGCCGATGTCACGCTGCCTGACCAACTTGACAACCGCGGCTATGTGCTCATGAACATCCCCTATCAGGATTTCTATGCAGCCGAAGTCACGGATGCCTCAAGTCTTGATGCCGTAACCTCCTCCACCCTCAACAAGCCGCGCACAGGCACGCTTGCGGGCGGCTCCTATCATGTGGACCCTGCGGGCAGCGATATTTCCGGTGTGATCTATCCTGTGTATGTTGAGGACTTGCAGGCACTTGCGACCCTGGGCGGCGTGGAGATCACCGATGACACCCAGGTGGAAATCACCGTCACCAACAAGGGCCAGGAGACGACAACGACCTATGCGGGAAAAGATGCACTCTTTGAAGCGCCCTCATACTCCTGGTATGTGATGAAGGAAGGAAGCCTCCCCAAGCAGTACAAGAAGCTGACGATGGATCCTGTCTCCTTCAGCGGAATCAACAAGAAGGACAAGACGCTGGATGCACAGGCTGCTCTCGTATGGGACAAGCACGCCGACATCGTCATCAAAGTAACTGGTGCAGACGAGAAGCTTGGCGACAGCGATGTGAGCGCAGTGGTATTGGTCGCGGATGACGGAACCAAGGTTGGTCTTCGCCATATTCGGAATATCTGGCGCGGAACGCAGCTGGGCATTCGTCTGGACAGCGAAGAATATTCTCAGCTCAAGGGAAAGACCATTACCCAGATTCGGTTCATCACGCAGAGCGCAAACTATGTGATCTCAACGGATATTCCCGTCTCTGAGGATGAGCGTCTGGTGGCGCTGACCGGAAGTTATGTGGAACTGTTCCCGGAGTTTGCACGTGAGGATCTGAAGCCCTTCTGGATGGAGACACTCGCACAGGCCGGTGTCCAGGATGATATGGCTGAAATGTACTATGTCATGCTCACCCAGACCTATATGGGACACCTTGTCGGGCAGGAAGCCATTGACGCCTATGCCGATCCGGCAAACATGCTCTTTGATTGCTATTTCGAGAACGGCCTGGCGAAACTGTCTGTGCAGGGGAATGTCATTTCCGGTGTAGACAGCGAGGGCAATGAACTGTTCTGCCACACCTACAGCTATGTGGGTGATGAGCAGGTCACCTTCTTTGGTGAGGCAATCGAGGATACCGTTCTGCACGTGTATGCTACCGAGGATGCGGACGCGGGAGATTATGCCTTCTTTGCCTTCAGTGATGACAATACGGCTCAGACACAGCACGTTGAGCTGCGCTATGGCCCGTCCAGGGAGAACATTGCGGATTATTCCGAAGGTGCCTATGCCTACTGGCTGGCCTCAGGTATTGTGGACGGATACAAGGACAGCCTGATCCAGGAGTGTATCCGACTGTTTGTCACCGAGAATGTCGGTGAAGTGGAATAACTCCTGATATCTCGCCTGTTTCCCATTCTTCTGATTGCCTCCTGGAATGGGGGAACGTAATCTGCATGTGGCACGGCCTGAAAGGCCGTGCCTTTTTCCACACATGGGACATGGCTGGTGAAGGTCGCAAAGCATCGGTGAGAAGAAGGTAATGAGGCGCACGCTTCCTTTGCGCTACCCATGCAAGGGTTCCGGGGCATAAACCATGGAATTCAGCATGCTCTTTAACGCGTGCAAACAGTGCCTATGCCTGAATACAGTTCAGGAGATCTCCGACGAAATAACGATAAAATGAGAATACGAGTGATTTTCAGTTATCGTTCCAACGCCTAAAGCAGTATCATCTGAAGGTCCCTTCACGACGATACAAACACGAGCTGTTTACGAGCCACTCAATGCGCCCGCCTCATGGAATGCAAGCGCAATCTCTGAGTTATTCGTTGGTTCATACAGTTCTTCGTTTTGTTCGCCTAGCATGATGTCACGATAATATAGATCTCTAAGGTTATTGTTTTCTTTCACATTAATCATGCGGATGTAACGGTTCTCTGGATTGGTTGTTGTGAAGGCAATAAAGCGTTTGTCCAAAGTTTCCAGAGGACGGAGATTATGAGAGGTAAAAATGAGCTGACCTTTACCGTTTTCGGAAATGATACGCAGAATTTCACCGAGAAGATATTCGAAAACACCCGAATCCAAATCATCCACTGCAATCGTCGCGGAAGGTTGATTGTAAACAACGATTAACAATTGAAGAATAGAAACTATTCTCTTGATGCCTTCAGACTCATATTGCAAAGGGATTGAATGGGAGTGCTTTTGAGACACGAGTTGAATGCGCTCTCCCTGTTTTCCGTTTTCCATCAATTGATTGCCCAGACTTGTTATGCGAATCGTAAGGCCAGGAATGATCTGCTGTAATACAATGTTCATGCTTTCAATAACCTTACAAAGGAACTGGGTTTCCTCAATGGGTATGACAGTTGGTTTCTCTAGTGGTACAGTGAATGTACTAAAGACACCCATGTTTTTTTCCACATATTTGAATGCAAGAGACTGCGCATTTAAACTGATTAACCCAGAATTGGCAGTGTTGATAATGAATAATTCATGATTGCCATAAGCAACAAGGTTCTCAATCAATTCCATGTATCGACGAGCCTCAGAAGATAGCCCGGTTTCTTGTTTATTTGCATGAATGATTGAGATAAGTTCCCTTGAAAACAAGAAGGAGCGAGCCTCGGCAGCCGCGATTCTTTTTGCCACAAGAAGATCCATAGCAGTGGCTTTGTTGGAACCAATCAGAAGTTTGTACTTAGACCTGGGAACGAAGATCTCTTCTGTCTTTGTATCCATAACAGGCGAGACGCGTACCTTTTCATCAGCAGACTCGAATGAACATCTTAATTCCTCATCAAATATGCATGCGCGATAATTCGTTGTATCAGAAATGGATAGAGCATTCTGTGTTGTATCGTCTTTTTCTTTACGAAGGCTAAACGAATAAGTTGCATGATACGTGCCAATACTATTATTCACCCAAAAAGAGAAAGACAGTCTGGCATGTTGTGCTTCCACATTGATGCATTCTGCAAAAGCGGAGGGAACTTTACGTCCTTGAAGAGTGCATTGCAGCAGCTGAATCGCATCGATTAGAGCAGTCTTGCCAGAGCCGTTTTGTCCATATAAGCCAAGAATACTTGCTTTGAGACCTTTCTTTTTGTTGGTCAAGTCAATCGATCCATTCACGATGTTTTTGAAGTTGTGGATGGAGATACTCTCAATACGTACAATAGCGTTGTTCATCCTGCAGCCACCTTTCCATAATTGAAATTGTAGCACATTCGAACAAAAATGTTAAACGAAAAACGAATTATTCACAAAAAGTGCAAAAAATGCAATTGAATAACCAAAATAAAGGTGAAGGTATACTATAGATGTGATTCATCTGCACTGAGGGCATATGCCCAATGCTGTGCAATGCTCATTCGAATCACAAACCCAAGAAAATTGGAAGAATAGCAACTGATTTTGGTTGCAATACTACGGATTCTGTGCTATACAATAACGGCAAAACCAGTGGTTCTCGGGTTATGTTTTCCAGCGATGTGTACAAAACAAAGATCTTACTCCACAAGCCACACCCCCGGAAGGAACTGCTGGAATACCAGATTAAGCAACTGATCACGCAGTTAGAAGAGGAGGGATTGCTGTGAACAACATCATGCAATACAAAGGTTATGTTGGTAGTGTAGCGTTCTCTGATAATGATGGTGTGTTTTTTGGAAAAGTGCAGGGCGTCCGCTCCCTGATTTCCTATGAAGGTATAACCGTTCAGGAACTCCTTGATGACTTTCATGGAGCTGTAGATGATTACCTTTCTCTCTGTGCTGAAGAAGGAACAGAACCTGAAATAACATACATATGAAGAAAGCGCCGACCGTATGGACAACGCCTGGGTTTTGCTTATCGAAGGAAACTGCCCGGTCTTCAGTGATGAGGTTCCGGTGGAATTACCCTCTTCGAACTCCTTCGTGCTTTCAAAGACACAGTATGTGAATGTCTGCGCTGGAATGGCAGACGATTGATGAATATATCAAAAGGCATAGTAGACGTACTATGCCTTTTGTAGTAGTTCATTGCAATCGACTGCTTTCAGCGTACATAGCCTTCGATGAACTTTTCGATCTGCTTGTCCCACAGTCCCCATTCATGCACGGCGTCCGGAATCTCCTCGGTGGTGAGATCCCATCCGGCTTCTTGTACAGCGGGACAGAAGCGCTGGTGGGCACCATACAGGAAATCCTTGGTGCCACAGGAGACATACAGCTTGGGTTTGTGTGCATCTCCGGCATGCTTCTTGAGGAGATGGAAGAGATCGTACTCGGTTCCTTCAAGGGTTTCTGCATCCCCGAAGAGCGGGAAGAACTGACGGTTTTCCTTGTCCCTGTCAGCATAGCGCTGAGCAATGTCGACGGCACCGGAAAAGCTTGCGGCCGCAGCGAAGCGCTCGGGATAGGTGAGGGCCAGACGCATTGCACCGTAACCGCCCATGGAGAGTCCGGCGACAAAGGTGTCTTCGGGACGGTCGGAAAGGCGGAAAAAGCGGTGCATGATCTCGGGGAGCTCCTGGGAAACATAATCCCAGTATTTCTCTCCGTGCTTTTCGTTGACGTAGAAGCTGTGATTGACAGCCGGCATGATGACGGCAAGATTGTGCTTTGCGGCATAGCGTTCGACGCTTGTGCGGCGCATCCAGATGCTGTGGTCATCGCTGTAGCCGTGCAGGAGGTAGAGAACCTGCGGGAGCTCTTTCTGCTCGCTGGCGGTGATGCCGATCCCCATGCTCTCCTCGGGGAGGATGACATTGACGGTGGAGGCAACGACGAGGGACTTTGAGAAGAACTGTACCTGACAGAAGGCCATGGAGATCATCCTTTCATGGTTTGCTTGGGAACGAGAAACGGTTATTTGGGGAGCGTAATACTGTAAACGCTGCTTCCGCAGGCGACAATGGCCTTGCCACCGGTGGTGAGTCCGTAGAAGGAAGTGACCAGACTGTTGTCGTTCAGAGGCAGCTTGTAGCCGTAGAAGCTTTGCTTGTCCACATCGGCACGGTAGAGGTAGTCGGAGGCCAGAGCGTAAAGGTTCTTTCCTTGAATAGCGGCGCCGATACAGGCCTTGGGGAGAGTGTAGCGTCGGTCAACGGAATCATAGAGCACGCGCAGCTCACGCATGTCCTGCGAGCCGGTGGCCAATGCATTGGGTGCCAGGAGAATGTAGGCACTGCCGCGCTCGGGAATGTAGCTGTCCAGGTAGTACCAGCCGTAAACCAGGCGGGTATCTGAGAGATTCTGTACGCCCTTGTAGTCGTAGCTATACATCTGCTGGGTGGTGAAGACGCGCAGCTGGTTGTTTTCAAAGATCACCTTGTAGGCGAGGAATTCACCGAGGGAGACGATGCCGGTGTTCATCTTGCCGACCTGGAAGGTGTTGAGGATGGTGTTGATCGCTGTTCCATAGATGTCCATGGCGAGTGTCCACAGATACTGGTCGGCCTCCCCGTAAAATCCGCAGTCGATGAGCATGAGGCCGTTGTAGGCCTCACTCTCCTCGTCAATCGAGGTGCCGTCCAGGGCACGGATGACCAGGGTGGGCGCTGTGTCCTCGCCGACGACGGCCGCACAGTACTTGTCCGAGATGCGGGCAAACTGGACCTCGGCGATCTGGTTTTCATTGTAGGTGGGGGTACCGGACTTGTTCACAATGAACAATCGCGCGCCTGACCATACGACAATGTTGCTGTCGGAGGCGGAAAAGTGGGCATTGGCACCGACAGGGAGACTCCACAGGGAAGATCCGGTAGGGCTGATGCACTGCAGAGACGAGTTATCGTAGTAGAGGATGTTCTCCCCGAAGGGTGTGACTTCCTGGGAGGCAGTGCAGGGAAGAAGCGTGGCATCAATCTCCCGCGTTCCGCTGCGCGAGCGGAGGAAATAGATGCCAAGAGCGATGAGTGCGATGATAACAATTAAGATAAGCCAGGACTGGATCTGTGCGCGAAGCTTCTTCTCCGGACTGGCGTTATTGCTGAATCTGGTTGAAGTACGTGGCATTGTACCCTCCTTTCGGACACCCGTATTGTACGCATCATACGGGGCTTTGGCAAGTCGGGGAAAGCCTGCGAACCGTTGATTTTACCAGTGCTTTTGCGTAGAATATGGGCACTGCCCTTCCGGCAGCGGACCGGAAAAACGGTTCGGAAATACATTCTACGGGAGGCTTACGGTATGAAAGGTATTATTCTTGCCGGCGGCGCGGGCACGCGGCTCTATCCGCTGACGATGGTGACAAGCAAACAGCTTTTGCCGGTATATGACAAGCCCATGATCTATTATCCCCTTGCCACGCTGATGCTGGCCGGGATCCGTGATATCCTCATCATCTCTACCCCGGTGGATACGCCCCGGTTTGAATCTCTTTTGGGCGACGGAAGCCAGTTCGGCATTACCTTACAGTATGCCGTGCAGCCCTCGCCGGATGGTCTGGCCCAGGCCTT
Organism: Clostridia bacterium; assembly: GCA_017476845.1. GTDB lineage: Bacteria > Bacillota > Clostridia > Christensenellales > Aristaeellaceae > UBA2943. The sequence continues at coordinate 1,251 of JAFUZB010000080.1, read as the reverse complement.
CCTGATTGGGGAGAGATTTATTGACGGTGAGCCTTGCGCGATGGTGCTGGGCGATAACATCTTCTATGGCAACGGCTTCGGCAAGATTCTCCTGCGTGCCAGCGAAAATGCGCAGCATGGACGCGCGACCATCTTCGGTTACTATGTCAACGATCCCGAGCGCTTCGGCATTGTCGAGTTTGACAGCGAGGGGCATGTGGTCTCCGTGGAGGAGAAGCCGCAGCATCCCAAGAGCAACTACTGCATTACCGGTCTGTACTTCTACGATGAGCGCGTGGTGGAGATGGCCAAGAAGGTCAAGCCCAGTGCGCGCGGCGAATTGGAGATCACGGATCTGAACCGCCTGTATCTGGAGGATAAGACGCTGGATGTCGAGCTCCTCGGCCGCGGCTTTGCCTGGCTGGATACCGGCACCATGGACAGCCTCCTGGAAGCCTCCGAGTTTGTGCACATGATCGAGAACCGTCAGGGCGTGCAGATCTCCGCACCCGAGGAGATCGCCTTCATCCGCGGCTGGATCGATAAGGAAAAGCTCATGGAGTCGGCCAAGCACTACGGTAAGAGCCCCTACGGCGCACACCTGAAGGCCGTGGCGGAAGGGAAGATTCAGTATTGAAAAGGGGTGCCCTGGGGGAGGAGGCCATCGCGTCCCTCCCCGCAGTCCTGCTGTTTTCCGTCTTCCCGCTTTCGTTTCACAGCTATAGCGGCGTGACCTACTATAAGTACCAGGTCATGCTGCTGTGCGCGGCGGTATGCCTTGTGTGCCTGCTTTTCTCCCCGGGAAGGGTCAGAAGACATCTAAGGTCTGCCCTGCCTGCGCTGGCCCTTGCCCTTGTCTACTTTGGGTGGGTTACGCTGTCGGCTTTCCTGGGGAGCTACGCGGATACGCTGCAGGCCGGGAAGCGTGTTACCCTCTATGGTGCGGTGCGCTATGAGGGTCTCATCTCCCAGCTGAGCTATCTTGCCTTCTTTCTGACCTTTACGCTCTTGCGTCCCAAGTGGGAAAGTGTGCTCACCTCCGCCGCGACGGGGCTTACGGTCTATGTGGCACTGGTGCTTCTTCAGTACCTTGGCATCAATGTGCTCTCGCTTTTCCCCGATGGACGGAGTGTCCAGACCAACTATGAATTCCAGGGCCCGATCGGGAATATCGACCTGGTGAGCGGATACCTGTCCCTTGTGGTTCCGCTGCTCCTGCTTTCCTGGGTGCAGACACAAGGTCCCGCATGGATGGTTGGGAGTGCGCTTCTG
>JAFUZB010000079.1 GCA_017476845.1 Clostridia bacterium | reverse complement strand
GACGGAAATCAGCTTTCCTCAGGGGATCACGGAAGTTCCGGAATATACCTGCATGGGATGTATTCATCTGACAAAAGTTACTCTGCATGGGAAAATGACCTCCATCGGGAAGGATGCGTTCTATTTCTGCAAGAGCCTGAAAGAAGTACAGATGCCGTCATCCATGAGGGTGATAGGACAGGAAGCGTTCCGGGATTGCGAGGAACTGGAGACGCTGAGACTGAATGAAGGACTCACCCAGCTGAAAACTGATTTCATTCGAAATACGCCGAAGCTGACAACGCTGTATATTCCTTCCACTGCTACAAAGATAGAGAAAAGAACATTTGCCGATACGTATATTCACATCATCACGCTGCCTGAAGGAATCACTCATCTGCCGGACTGGCTGTTTGAAAATGCACATATGACAAATGTGAATCTGCCAACCACGCTGACATCGCTGGGAACGCAGGTATTCATGCATTGCGAACAGTTGACGAAGGTTTTCCTGCCCTACGGGGTTACCGCGATTGGACAATGGGAATTCGGATACACGTATGAGCTTAGGGAAATCTGGATGCCACCTACGGTTACTTCCATTGGCGGATATGCATTCTATCTGAGTCTGTTTGGCGCAAAGAATCAGGTCACGGTGTACGGTGAAATCGGTTCACTTGCGCAGGTCTATGTGGAAAGCAACGCGAAGAGCGAATGGATATTCCAGGAATATCAATACCAGGTTCCGGATGGCGCCACATCTAAAGCGGTCTCGCTGGATGGCTTCGAGTATGTAATCGTAGACGAGGAAGCGTATATCGTAGGTTATACAGGGAGTGTTAGCGGAAGACTTGTAATTCCGCAGACCCTTGGCGGCGCGCCTGTTGTGGCCATTGCTCCCTATAGCCTGCCAGGAGAATATCAGTATCTGACGATTCCGGAGACAGTGACGGAGATTGATCCCACTGCGTTCAATGCCGCGCCGAACCTGGTTGACTTTAACTTTTCGGCAAGCAATCCGGTATATACAAGTGGGGATTGCTCACTGTATAAATCGAACGGGGATGGGAAAACACTGGTGAGGCGAGCTCCTGCGGCCCCCGGGACAACGAAGACGGTGACAGGGGTCACAGAAATTGGAGACTATGCTTTTGCCGGCAACAGCAAACTGAATACCATAAGCCTGGCAAATACGGTTACAAAGGTAGGCGGGATGGCGTTTGCAGATTGCTCTTCCCTATACTCGCTGACGTTTAACCGCGTCCCGGAGGACATGGATGAACAGGCGCTGGTGGGATACACCGGAACGGTCTATTCCAGGGTAGATGACGGTACATTGGAGGAATTCTGCAAAACCCGGGCGATAGACTTTAATATGTATTATCTCATTTACTGCTTAGAAGGTGATGCTTTCTTTACCAGACGGGTGAAGGCGGGTTCTCTGGTACCTAACGATATGGATATGACGGATGAATATCGTAGCTTGGATGGATGGTATGCTGACAGCAACCGTCGGAAGCTTTGGAATTTCGAGAGCGATCTTATGCCTTACAGTAACACGACCATATTTGGCTATTGGACATCCGACTTTACTTATAAGACCGCGAATGGGGAGGTAAAGATCACCGGCTATCAGGGACAGAAGAAGGACTTGGAGCTGCCTTCCATGCTGGGCGGACAGCCTGTGACTGGCATTGCCGCGAAGGCATTTGTATCGAATGAAGATGTGACATGGGGAATGATTACGATTCCGGCAAGCGTTACGGATATTGAAGAAGGCGCCATCGTAGGCGCAACTGGCATTACCGGTGACCGTGGATATGCTGCAGAGAAGTACGCGAACGAGAATGGCATACCCTTTACAGTCGCAAAGCATGTGCTGAGTTTTGACACTGGAAATGGTGCGCCGATCACTGCACGGCAGCTGGAGGCGAATGCTCCCCTCAGTCTGCCGACACCTATCTGGGATAATCATACCTTTTGCGGATGGTACACCTCTTCGGAATATGAGCAGGAATGGACGGAAACCCGGATGCCAGCGGAGGATCTGACCCTTACGGCGCTCTGGCTGAAAGTGGATGGCGTGTTGCAGCTGGAAGCTTTCCAGCTGACCTATGATGAGAACGGCGCGACCATTGTCGGCTATACCGGCACACAGCCGGAAGTTACGGTTCCGGAGAAACTGAATGGATACAGGGTGGTTCGTATCGCGGATTATGCATTCAAGGGAAATCGGAGCATGATTACGCTGACGCTGCCGGACAGTGTAGAAGAAATTGGCGAATACGCCTTTTCTGACAGTGCGCTGGCCGAAATCACCTTTGGAAGTGGCTTGAAATCCATCGGAGCTTATGCTTTCTCCAAATGTGAAAATCTGACGGCTGTGATACTTCCTTCTGGGGTGAAAGAAGTGAAGGCCGGGCTGTTTGTGGGCTGCAGAAATCTGGGCACACTGTCCATGGGAGACCAGGTTACGCAGATCGGGGAGAGTGCACTTTCCGGACTTGTGAGTTTGAGAACGTTGACCCTTAGCCCAAATCTTGTTTCGCTCGGAGATCATGCGCTGGCTGGGAATGTCAATCTGACGTCTGTCACGCTTCCCGCGAAAGTGAAAACCTTGGGCGAGGATGTGTTTGCAGGGTGTACTTCGCTGCGGGAGATCCTGGTAGAAAAAGGAAATAGCAATTATCAAAGTGTGGAAGGAAAGCTGCTCCTTTCCGCCAATGGAAAAACGTTGATTGCCTATGCGCTGGGGAACACGGAGACGGAATGCGCAGTGCCCGCGGGAGTAACTGTCATTTCCGATTATGTATTCCGTGAGGCGCAGAATGTAACCTCTGTTTCGATCCCCGCGAGCGTAAGCCGGATTGGCACAGGCGCATTCCAAAGCGCGGAGAAGCTTGCAAGGGTTACGTTTGATGGGAAAATAACGGCAATTCCCGCAGGTTGCTTCAGCGGCTGCACGGCTTTGACTGCTGTGGTGCTTCCGGAGGGCTTGATGACGATCGGAGAGTATGCTTTCCATCAGGCAGGTCTGGCATCCATCATCATTCCTGCCTCTGTGGTTGCGATTGATGAGACCGCCTTCTATGAATGCGGACAGTTCCTGCTGATTGGTGAAAAGGGAAGTGAAGCAGAGAGTTTTGCGGCCCGGATGTCATATGCCTTTAAGGCAAAAGGAGAAGCGCTTCCTGTGACGCAGATTCTGCTGCCTCAGGGCATAATGATTTATGAGGACAGCAGTCGAAAAGTTGCAGCAGATGTCCTGCCGAAAAATGCTGCCAACCGGGCTCTGACATGGGCCGTTGCTGATCCTTCTGTCGCGTTAGTCAGCGCGGAGGGCGTGATCACGCCTGTGGCTCCTGGAAATACGGTATTGACAGTTACAGCCGGGGACGGCAGTGGGGTCACAGCGAGCTGCGTTGTTGCGGTGATAGGAAACATCAGCTGGTCCATGGTACCGAAGGCATTGACAACGATAGAGGAAGAGGCTTTCAGAAACAATCGTAATCTGACAGCTGTGGATTTAACTGTCAGCAAATGCACTTCCATCGGGGAATATGCATTTGCGGGCTGCAGCGAACTGCAGATCATTCGAATTCCGGCCACAGTGAAGACCATTGCCCAGACAGCTTTTGCCGGGATAGAGGATTCCGTGATTATTCAGGCCCCTGCAGGAAGCACAGCGGCGAGTTATGCTTACGCGCATGGGATTAGCTGCCTTGCACAGTGAACTGGGAACTGTCGGGATCCGTCCCGCCCTGAAAGGGAGGGACGGATCCCGAAACCCAATATCTGGACGCTGATTTCTGACGAATCAGCGTCCTTTCTGTATACTGCCACTGCAGGAATCATCCTGAATGGGTTGTGTTTTCTGACCTGATCTTGAAAAGTGTGGGGCCGACGGTGGGGCCGACGCAGGTGCCGCGCATTTGCTATGCCGGTGTTGACATGATAGAATACGCACGGAAAAGGGGATGAGGATGTGGCGAGGCAGGGCAAGGAAAACAGGGAAGACGGAGCTTCCTTTGATGTGACGGTGCTTGTGCTGACCTATCATCCCGCATGGGAGGCGCTCGCGCTCACGCTGCGCTCGGTGCTCATGCAGCGGGATGTCTCTTTGGAGATCATCGTGGCCGATGACGGGAGCGAAGTGAACTTCGCACAGGAGACGGAGCGGCTCTTTCAGGCTTATGGGTTTTCCGACTATCAGCTTTTGGAACACACGGAGAACCGAGGGACGATCTCCAACTATATTTCCGGCCTGGAGGCGGCGCGCGGCCGCTATACCAAGAGCATCAGTCCGGGGGATTTCCTGACCGGACCGGAGGTGCTGCGCAGGTGGCTTAGCAGCACCGTCCAAGAAGGATGGGACTGGTCGTTTTCGGACGCCGTGTACTACAGGATGCAGGGG
>JAFUZB010000006.1 GCA_017476845.1 Clostridia bacterium | reverse complement strand
CCACAGGTTAGTTTATACGAACAAAGCTCAGGCCGGGATAAGCATGCGGAGGATGACTTCAAGGCAGCGGATCCTGCTAGGCTGTCTTGCCATGGCGCTGGCGATTCTGGGGGACTATCTGCTGGGCATGGGAACGATTTCGATGAGCCAGGATCCGGAGGATGCCTACCTGGGACTAAAGTGGAATGTGGTGAGCGACGCACGGTATGCGCTCTCCTCGCTCTTGGGCTTTGCGAGCGCGGCCCTCTTCGACGTCGCTGCGACGGAGCTCATGCGGGTGATGGAAAATCGGTGCGGCCTCGGGGGAAACCGGTGGTATCGGCTGTTTCGCCTCACCAACTGGGGCGGTTTCCTCTATTTCACCTTCATCCATATCGGCATCTGCATGCTGATGGTGGTCTTTAATGCCGCTATGGCGGTCACGGGGGACATTCCCTCCTCGGTCGGGATGGCGATCCGGGTGCTGAGGAGCATCGCCGTGCCCCTGCTCCTTGGCTTCATCGTCTGTGACGGCTTTGCCTGCATCGCTTGGATCGCCCTTGGATCGCCATGGTAGAAAAGGGCCTCCTTCCGGTGAAGAAGATCGCCCTCCTTTGCAATCCAGGTGTCATCATGTTCCTGGGACATGGGCTGAACCTGATTGCAGATGGCGCGGGTTCGGGTGCTGAGTCCCTGGGCTGGCTGCTCATGTATGCCGTGTGTGCCTTTGCACTCACCGGCGGAAAGAAGGGTGAAGTATGATACTTACGCTAGGTTTACTTGTCATTGAGATGGTGGGCCTGTTCCTCCTTTTGTGGAGCGCGGTAGCGCTTGTGCAGAAAAGGATGTTCTTTTCCTCCGCACCCAAGGAGGTGCTGGAGGTGATACAGCCCAAGCAGCCGCGCTTTCGCGGCCAGCATCTCCTTGGATGGTGTGTGATGGTCTGTGCTTTCGTGATGCTCGTGGGTCCCATCGTTTTTGGAGGACTGGACGGCATCCACAGGGGCTTTACCTTCCCGCAGTTCCTCGTGCGTTTCCTCATTCAGATTTTCGGGCTGAAGATCTACGATATCTTCTTCTTTGACTGGATTCTCTTGTGCAATTCGAACTTTTTCCCGCACTATTATCCGGAAGCAAAGTCGCTGGTGGGAAGGCATCTGTTCGGTTTCAACAAGAAATCTCATGTGCGCGAGGGTCTGTTCCTGATTGTGCTGTCCTTCGTCCTGGCCCTCGTCTGCGCGCATATCGCCGCCTGAGACCTTACCAGGCGAGTGAAGGAGCAAGCTATGGGCAGCACACTGCAGCTTGGGACGTGGAGGTCACGGCCATGATTCCCCTGATGAACCGGGCTACGGAGACGCAGCGGAAGCATCCGAGGGTCCGGGATGAGAAGGCCGTGGAGATCGTGGAGACGCTTGGCGTTAAGACGGCAAAGTATGACAAGCTGGTGAGGCACGAGTGCGTTGTGGCGCGCACGATCATGTTTGATGAGGCGCTTAGGGATTTGATCACCCGGTACCCGGACGCAACGGTCGTCAATCTCGGATGCGGCCTGGACAACCGCTTTGCGCGGGTGGACAACGGAAGGATCCGCTGGTACGACCTGGACCTTCCGGACAGCATCGAAGTGCGAAGGAAGGTCTTTTCGGATACGGAGAGAAGGACCATGCTTCCCGTAAGTGTCCTGGACGATTCGTGGACGGAGAAGGTAAAGGCAGGGAACCCCGGGATGGTCATCGCGGTGGCGGAGGGGCTGCTCATGTACCTGTCACGGGAGGAAAATGCGCGCGTTTTGGAGCTTCTGTAGTCTTTCCCAAAAGGGTTTCTTCTGGCCGAGCTCATGCATCCGAAAATGATGGATGAGAAAAAGCATGATACCGTCCGACATACGAAGGCCCGCTTCGGCTGGGGTACGGACTCTGGGAAGGAGATGGAGGCGCGCTGTCCGGGGATGCAGCTGCTCTCGGAGCACAGCTTCTCCGAGCAGCTGCGCAAATCCACGCCCGTGGCACGTCTCATCGGTGTGGTGAGCGCAAAGATCAACAACCGGCTGGCCGTGTTTAGCTGGTAAAGGGGGAGCGAGAATGGGACTGACACTGCTACTGGGATGCCTTGGCTGCATCCTTCTTTTCCTCGCGATCTGGGGTGTCACGGTGACCTTGCCTACAAGGAGATTGGCTGCCAATTTCCCCAAGGATGTCCAGGAGGCTTTGAAGCCCCGGCTGGATGCGCTGCCATTTACCTGGAAGCGTGTGCTGGGCTTTGTCATCCTCGTGGGACTTATCGCGGCCTATCTTGGGCTCTTCATCGTGGGCGGCCTGGACGGAAAAGCGCGCGGGTTTACCTTCCTTCAGTTCTTCGTGCGGTTCCTTGTCATCGGCGGGATGATCAAGGCCTTTGACATCATTGGATTGGATTACTTCCTGCTCACGAAAACGCACTTTTTCCAGCATTATTTCCCCGAGACGGAAGGGTGTGCGGGCTGGAAGAATTTTGGATACAACCGCGCCCAGCAGCTGCGGCAGATTATCCTGACGGTGCTGGGGAGTCTTGCCATGGCATGGCTTTTCTCGCATTTGGCATAAGGAGGACAGACACAATGAAGTTTACGGAAATGGGTAACATGCAGGGGAAAACGCTGCTGCTGCTTCCCGGCACAGCATGCACCTGGGAGATCAACTTCCATACGGTGATCGACCGTCTCGCAGAGGACTACCATCTCATCTGCGTGGACTATGACGGATTTGACGGGGACAACAGTAAGCCATTTACCGACATGATCACGGTGACAGAGAAGATCGAAGCGTATATCCAGGAAAAGCATGCAGGGCGCGTCGACGGGGCCTACGGCTCATCCCTTGGCGGAAGCTTTGTGGGCCTTCTCATCCAGCGAAAGCGGATCCACATTGACCATGGGTTTATCGGGAGCTCGGACCTAGACCAGGGCAGTCCTATGGTGGCGCGCATCATGACCTGGATTGTCGGAAGATGGATCGGGGATGCGGCAAAGAGCGAAAAGAAGCAGAAGAAGCTGGAGGACATGCTCACCAAGAACTTTGGCATGGACATGGATGCGGAGACGAGCGCCTTCATGGGCGAGTTTGCCAGAAGCATGGTTCATCTCCATCCCAAGACCGTGGCGCGCGAGTTCTACTCGGACTATGTCACCAAGCTGGAGGATGACATTCATGTGGAAGGGACGACGGTGCATGTGATCTATGCGCTGAAGATGGGACCGAAGTACGAACAGCGGTATCTCAGGCATTTCCGGAATCCCGACATTCATCGCTTCGACATGCAGCACGAGGCATGGATCTTCCAGAAGGCGTGGACGCAGCCGATTCTGGACATGATCGCCGAGTGCATGGCCAGGGAAGGGTGAGGATCGTGAGCAGGGACACGAAGATGTACCGCAATGTCATGCGGCTTTTGAAAAAGTATGTGAAGGCGCATTATCCCGAGGAGGCCGGGCACATTCTTTCCGAGACCGAGCGGTATTACCGCACCTTCAAGGCGGAGTGTCCGGATCTTGGCGGGGATGACAACATGCTTGCCGGGAACCTGGACATGGGGCTGGTCGCATTTGCTGCCTACGAGGCGAGCGGACACAGGATCGACGGTGAAGCGATTGATGAGCTGATGGCGATGCGCACAAGAAAGCTTCAGGCGGCCGGCACATTCATAAACGCGAACAGGGCATGGATGCCAAAGCTGATGGATGCGATGTACAGGCCCTACAAGAAGAAGCTGGACAAGAAGCTGGCCGACGGCGAGTGGGGCAATACCTGGAGAATGGAGATCAATCCGAACAAACGGACGGAGGGATATGCCTTTCATCTCATCGGCTGCCCGCTCGCGGAGTTTGCGATATCACACGGATACGGACATCTTATGCCGCACCTGTGCGCCTCCGATCACGGGATCGCAAAGGCTATGCATGCCAAACTGATCCGTACCCATACGGTCGCCCACGGGGATGCCTACTGTGACTACTGGTATGTGGGAGACAAGAGCGAGGCCGCCAGTCATTATGCAGAGTATGAGATCCTTTGAGCACCCTATGACGTGCATTCGAAACAGTGCAGAATACGGAGAAGCGGGCGTGCCCGCTTCTTTACGTTTTGGGAACAGGCCACGCATTTGCGGGGCGAAGGAGTGCCCGGTATAATGAAGCGGGGATCGTCCGCAGGAGAACGGGTTTTGGCGGACAACATCCCACATAGCTTGCGGGGAGGAAAGCGCATGGCGGGAAAAAGGTTGCAGGCAGGCCTACTACTGGTGGCCCTGCTTTGCATGACGATGTTTGGTTATGCGGACGCGGAGAACGCATGGGAGGCGCGGACAACACTACATGCAGGCTATGCGGAACAGCCTCTCACACAGGTGCAGATTGAGGCTATTCTCAGTGCGGGTTTCTCCATGCCCACGGGCGGGGATCAGAGAGCGCTGGACTTCTATGTGGTGACGCAGCGGGAGATCATGCAGGGCATGAAGGGAGGAAACCCTTATGCGCAGGCGCTGGACAGCGCACCGTGCGTCATTGTGGTGGCGGGCGATCTGGACAAGGCTTTCTATGATGAGCTCCTGGAGATGGATGCCGGCATCGCTGCGGGAGCCATGCTGTTGGAGGCGGCGGACCTTGGCCTCACAAGCTGTGTACTCTCGATTGCCCCGCAGGAAGCGAGAATCGAAAGTGTACGGGAGAGCCTTGCAATGCCCGGGAATCTTCGCCCCATCCTGATGATCGCTCTGGGGTATCCCGGGGGAGATGGGATCAGCTCATCCTCTGTCAGGCGCCCGAAAAACGAACAGATCCATTTGTCGGAAAAGAAGGAGGAAGACGGAATGATCCTGGAGATAGACGGCCGTGTGTTTGCGGCGACACTGGAGGAGAGTACAACCGGCGCGGCCTTTGCGTCCCTTTTGCCCATGGACCTTCAGATGACGGAGCTTAACGGAAACGAGAAATACCATTATCTCATGGGCCCGCTGCCATCGTACCCAGAGCAAGTGGGACTCATTGAGACGGGGGACATTCTGCTCTTTGGCGATGATTGCGTTGTTGTGTTCTACGAGACCTTCTCGACACCGTATGCGTACACACGCATCGGGAAAATTGAGGACACAGAAGGCTTGAAAGAAGCACTGGGCCAGGGCGATGTGAAGGTGCATTTCGCAAAGTAACCTATGGACGCACATGCTGTTGGCGGAGCCACACGGAGATGTCGCTTGGCAGGCGACCACATGCGCGGGAGAGGCTGGTATACTCCTGTCATACCAGTGAGGGAGGTATGTGCAATGTATGGAGCAATGCTTGGCGACATGATCGGTGCGCCGTATGAGTTTGACCAGGGAGATAAGGTGAAGGATTTCCCGCTGTTTATCCCTTCCTCGCAGTTTACCGATGACACAGTGATGACCATTGCGGTGGCCGAGGCGCTGATGGGTACACGGGGAAAGGATGACGACACGATTCGGCACGCACTGATTGCGTCTATGAGGAAGTGGGGAAGGCAGTACCCGCATGCCGGGTATGGGGGCAATTTCGCTCGGTGGCTGCGCACACCGGACCCCAAGCCATATATGAGCTACGGGAACGGCTCTGCGATGCGCGTGTCCTCTGCAGGCTGGCTTGGGGAGACACTGGAGGAGGTACGCCATCTGGCCTTACTGAGTGCGGAGGTAACGCACAATCATCCGGAGGGAATCAAGGGAGCCGAAGCGACAGCAAGTGCGATCTATCTTGCACGCACGGGCGCAGGCAAAAGGGAGATACGAAGGTTCATCACGGACACGTTCGGGTACAACCTTACGCGCACCTGCGATGAGATTCGCCCGACATATGTTCATGTGGAATCCTGCCAGCGGACAGTTCCGGAGGCGATCACTGCCTTCCTTGAGGGGACTGATTTCGAGGACGTGATCCGCACAGCTGTCTCTCTGGGCGGAGATGCCGACACGCTGACCTGTATTGCAGGGAGCATCGCGGAGGCATTCTATGGCGTACCCACGCCTCTGGCAGCAGAGTGCAGAAAACGCCTTTCGAACAGCATTCTCGAGGTGGTCGACCGGTTTGACGAGTGCATTGGGAGAAAACCTGTTGGGGCAGAAAACCCGGGACAGGCGTAAGGCGTGATGCCGGGTTTTCCACCACCACTCGATCTGGGACGCCAAAGTGCCCTGCCTTCAGGCAGGGCACTGTTGATTACCGGCGAAGCAGGTTGGTCAGATCATCCGAGATGCTCATGCAGCACTGCTTATATTTTTTTCCGGAACCGCAGGGGCAGGGAGAATTTCGCCCGAGGGTACGGTAGTCAACCGGGCTGGGAGCAGAATCACAAAGCTCTTCGTAGGCTTTGGTGAAAACCAGCTCATCTTCATAGCTCCAACGATATTTTTTGTACTCCCCAAGCAGCAGCAGCTTCAGACGCGGGAGGTCTTTGGTGGAGGTCAGGACGGAAAACACATGCTGCAGACGCTGAGACAATTCCGCACTCAGACTCTTTAGGGCCTCACCGATCTCTTTGATCTTCGCAGGATCGTTGTCTGTTGCCTGCAGAAGGCAGAGGGCGATGTCAATGGTGTGAGCGTCCAATTCCTGGTTAAGCATCTCATGGAGAACGCCGGCTTGCAACATGCTGCCCATGAAGGAAGAGTTATCCAAAAGATTGGGCGCATCGCGACTCAGATCATCAGGCCTCGGCAATTCATCGAGCGCGAGCATGGCGTCGGTCACAAGCTTGGGAATGCTCTGCTGCGAAGTGAACAATGTCTTTTTCAGGGTGGAGCGCACCTTTTCTCTAATGAAATTGAGCGTGTAAGAATCGTATTTATCAAAAGTTGCGACGAGCTCTTCGGCATACTTTGCGTAGTCCGGTGTGGACGTGAGATAGCTGAGGATAGTAGATCCGGCCTCTGCTAAATCGCTTTCGTTATCACTCTGCATAATGAGATTGACGTGCCTGTCCATGCCCTGCTCGAGGAGATGGAGTGCCTCTACGGCTTGCTCACAGAAACGCTTGCTCAAAGGCTTCCTTTTTGCCGGACCATCGAGCAGGTTTTCCATGATCATAAAGGCATCAACAATAGCCTCGATATTTGCCTCGGACCATTTTCTGGGACGCTTGAGCATGGCAAGGCACAGTTCGATGGCCTGCTGTGTATCGCCATGCCAGGAAAGCGCCTGCGCATAGAGTGATTCAAAGGACACACCGCGGATACCGGACGCGTACCCCTTCTCAAAGAGCGGGAGCGCTTTCTTGTGCCAGCCGCGCTGCTCACATGCACGTGCTTGCAAGGAAAGATATTCCATCTGGTCGGGATGGGCGGCATAGAGTTCTCCGGCTTCCCGGGCAGCCACACCGTAATTTTCGTTTGCATAGGCACAGTAGGCATAGTAGCGTTTGAAATGAATATCTCCGGGGAACATGTCCACCGCCTTCTTGGCAGCCTTGACGGATTCCTCTTCATCTTCAAACTTGCGGTTGTGCATCAGCAACTCGAAAAAGTATCTTTCCTGGTGTCCCTGAGGGGCAACTACCTCAAACTGTTCATTTTCCTCTCCGTTGGTGGAGCGCAGATGCTCATAGGCAGCCCGGATCTGCTTGAACATCTCGGGATCTTTGTCAGGCGTATGCTTGCGCACCAGGGCGAAGTAGGCCTTTTTAATTTCCTCGGCACTTGCACCGCGCGAAATACCGAGAATCTCATAATCAGACATGGTATTCCTCCCTCGGACTTGGTTCAGACGCCTGCTTCATCAAGCAGATCAAGGATATCCGATTCGAAGTCATCAGCTGAGAGTTTATCATCGCGGATGATGGACACCTTGATATCGTGGAGCAGATCGATCAGGTCATCTGCCTGATCATCGTCGAGCAGATCGGTATCGAGGATGCGCTCAGCGTTGCGGATGGTAGCGCGATACCCCTTGCCCAGGGGCTTTTCCTTCCACGTTTCGAGGAACTCGTCGTCGTACTCATCCTCATCGTCGTCCTCGTCATCCTCATCCCAGTCCTCGTCGTCGTCCCAGTCGTCCTCGTCATCCCAATCGTCGTCGTCCTCATCGTCATCATTTTCGGCTTCATAGGTGTCGTTGAGCATATTGATCTGCAGATTTTCGCCCCTGTTGCTCTCGGGCGCGCTTGCGACGACCTCAAGGATGCCGTTGAGGTTGTAGGTAAAGGAAACGAGGATCGGCTGCTGCTGTGCCATGGGACGAAGACCGCTGATCTGGAACCTGCCCAGGAGATGATTGTGGGAGGCCACATCGCTCTCTCCCTGATACACCTTGATATCCGCGGCATCCTGGAAGGGAGTGAACGTGGTGTAGGTTTCCTCGCGGGTGACGGGAATCGTGGTATTGCGCGGGATGATGATACTCATCATGTTATGGGTGAAACCCTGGCTGTTGTAGCCCGTACACTGGATCCCCAGGGAGTAGGAGCAGACATCGGTCATGACCAGGGAGTCCTCGGGACGGATGGATCCGTCGATGATGCCAGCCTGGATGGCGGCACCCTCGGCAACGGCATAGTCAGGATTGACGGCAGCCTCGGGGCGGATCCCGGTGAAGGCCTCGATATCTCTTGCCACCATGGGCATACGGGTCGAGCCGCCCACCAGGATAATCTTGTCGAGATCCTCAAAGCCGATGCCGGCATCGGACATGACGATATCGATCGGATCATGGGTGCGGCGGATGAGAGGCGCTGTCCATTCCTCGAACTGCTCCACTGTGATCGTCTGGTCGATCGCCAGCGGCTTTCCGCTCTTCATGGCGATGGCGGGCAGCACGACGTGATAGCTGGGCTCGGTGGACAGGGCTTTCTTGCACTTCTCTGCCGCATCCTTGATCTTGGCCATGGCGGACTTGTCGTCCTTGAGATCCACACCGTGTGCGCGCTTGAAGCCTTCAAGGATATGATCGATCAGGCACTGGTCAAAGTCCTTGCCGCCCAGCTTGTTGTCGCCGTTGGAGGCTTTGACCTCCAGTACGCCCGCGAACATCTCCAGCAGCGTCACGTCGAAGGTGCCGCCGCCCAGGTCGTAGACGAGGATGTGGCTCTCGTCATCCATGTGCTCCAGACCATAGGAGAGCGCGGCGGCCGTAGGCTCGTTGAGAATGCGCTCCACCGAGAACCCGGCCTGCTTGCCGGCTGCGACAACGATCTGGCGCTGCACGTCGGTGAAGTAGGCGGGCACGGAGATGACGGCGTGGGTGATCACTTCGCCCGCGGCCGTGCTGGCATACTGCCTGACATATTCAAGCAGCTTGGCCGAGAGATCCTGAGGGCTGTAGCTCTTGTCTCCCAGGGTGATCTCTTCTTTTCCGCCGATGCTGCGCTTGACCTCCATGGCCGTGCGCTCGGGGGCCAGCAGGTACTGCGCCCTGGCCTTCTCGCCGACAACCCAGTTGCCGGAGGCGTCCAGACCGATAAAGCTGGGGGTGATAATCTGCCCTTCCAGATTCATCAGCATCTGGGGCTTGCCGTCGCGGATAATGGCGGCTTCGGTTGTGGAGGTACCAAGGTCAATACCGATGACAGTGCTCATGTTGCATGGCTCCTTCATGAATGGTTTTCGTGGGTGAGAAAGTGCGAGAAAGATTATGGCTTGCGTTCTGCGTAACCGGGACGTCGTTTAAAGGACATGACTTGGTCGGGTACGGGCATGGGATAGCGTGAGCGCCAATCCTCGGTTTCCTGCCCCTCTGTCTCAAAGGAAAGGTCATCCTCGGTGATCTCTGTGGGCTCCTCTGCAGTATCCTCCGCAGCTGGAACCTCGGGAGGGAAGGATGATGCGGTAGCAGCGTTGCCCTCATCCGTGGCGAGCACCGCGTCCGGGCTGTACTTCCATGCGACAACCTCTGCCTTCCGCACCACATTTCCCTGCCAGACATAGCCCTGTTTGAGCACCTCACATATGGTGCTGTCCTTGTCGGAATCGGGGGTGGGATTGACGGAGGTCACCTCGTGCAGATCGTAGTTTACGTGAACGCCTTTTTGCGAGATGACTTCAAAGCTGCTGCGCAGCTTGGCGGGAAGCTGGGTCTCATCAATAAGAGAGAACTGATATTCCCACGTCTCATCGTCGGAGGTGAGCAGCTTGCGCAGATCAAAGAGGGTGTCCTGCGATGCGATGGCGAGCTGCAGGAGAGACTCGTTTTTAGCATCGGCTGCATCCTTTGCCTGCTCCAGGGCGAGGGTGGCCGCGTCCTTCTTCTGTAGTCCCTCGATGAGATCCTCCAAGGACATATCGTGCCTGCGCACAGAGGTGGAAAGATCCCGAAGGGACTTGTTCAGTGCCGCCGTGGCCTCGTCTTGGGGTGTATTATCTGCCTTTGCCGGATCAGAAAGACGGTCAATCTCGGTCTGTACATTGAGCACCTGATCCTGCAGATTGGCAATGGTTTTGATGGTTTCGGTATGGTTGTTGGCGCGCTCGGCGCTCTCGCGACGAAGGAACTGTCCGAGTTCCTTCAACTTTTTCTTGATGCCCATGGGCATAGATCCTCCGCTGTAGGGTATGGGAGATGACTCCGTGGCCCATTATAGCATGATTACAGCATCCGGAACAGAGAAAACGCAGGTGCGCGTTAGACGCTCTCTACCTGAAAAGGCACACCGACCTCAGGGAGGCGGCAGGTGAGGTGCGGGTACTTGGCGTCCATATAATCGATAAAGGCCTCGGGGTCCGCGGTGTTTCCCTCAAACATGTCCCAGTGCCCGGGAAGGGTCAGACGCGGCTCCAGAGCGCCGGCAAGGTCGGCGGCTTCCTGAAAGGTCATGTTGCCGATACAGTTGCTGCGGTAGCGCCTGCCGTCGCGTCCGTTGATGGGAAGGAGCGCCACATCGAAGGGTCCGAGTGCAAGCAGCTTTGGGAGCATGCCCTCGTAGCGCAGCGTGTCCCCGGCATGGTAGATGCGGATGCCGCCGCCTGACAGCACATACTGCAGGCAGGGATAATGCCCTTCCTCATCGGGCGAGAGAAACTCGTGGGCGGCGGGAAGGGGATGGAGCGTAATGTCTCCGAAGGTGTAGGTTTCTCCAGCGTCCACGGGAATGAGCCGGTCCGCGGGGATCCCGTCCTGGACCAGGGACGAAAAGTGGGGCCTGGGCGCGACGAACTGCGCCTGAGGCATCGTCTTTGCCCACACCTTCCAGGAGGGGCGGTCGATATGGTCTGTGTGGTCGTGGGTGCCCAGAATGAAATCGACATGGCGCATTTCCTCCCGCACGATCGGGACGGGGACAAGGCGTCTGGGGGCGGGGTCTGCGTAGTAGTCGATGCACAGCGTGGTGTGCGGCGTGCGGATGAGCAGTCCCATCTGCCCAAGCCAGGTAAGTTCGATCACGATGATTGCTCCTCTCCGGAGAAGATATGTCCATTGTAGGGGACCGTACAACAATGCGCAACCCTTTGCGGCACGCTGTGTTTTTCCTCTGTGTGTCACGTGCCTGTTTTTCGTGCTATAATGCCCGGGAAATCCTAAGGAAACGGGGGAGTGTCCGATGCGACCACACCGGTGTGAACTGTGCCATATTGACCTGAAGCATGTCTCTGTCACCCGAGGCGGGCAGGAGGTGCTCCAGGATATCAATATGCACATCCATTGCGGCCAGCTGACCGTGCTCATCGGGCAGAACGGGGCAGGGAAGACAACGCTCGTCCGTGCCCTGCTCGGGGAGATTCCCTATACAGGAACGATCCGCCATGAGGATGGGCACGGGCGTGTGCTCGGCCATCTGCGCATCGGCTATGTTCCCCAGCATCTCGCCTTTGATCGCGATATGCCGGTGACGGTGCAGGACTTTCTTGCCAGTGCGTTTACGCGCCGCCCTGTGTGGACGGGCGTGAGCAAATCGACCCGGGAGAAGGCCATCCAGGCGCTCTCGCAGGTCAATGCTGAGGATCTCATTGACCGCCCGCTGGGCAGATGCTCCGGGGGAGAACTGCAGCGCATTCAGCTGGCGCTGGCCCTGACGCCGGAACCCGATCTTCTGCTGCTCGATGAGCCGGTATCCGGGGTGGACCAGAATGGGCTTAAAGTCTTCCTCGATACGGTCCGCGCGCTTCGGGGCGGAAGACACCTGGCGATCCTCCTGGTCAGCCACGATCTGCAGTTTGTGCGCGAGTACGCCGACCATGTGGTGCTCCTTGACCGGACCGTCCTTGTGCAGGGCGCGCCCGATCCGGTGTTCTCCTCGGATGCCTTCGCACAGATCTTTACGGGGACGGAGGTGGCGGCGCAGTGAATGCGGTCTATGCTTTTCTCGATGCGGTCCTCCCCCTGGAGGCACTGCAGTTTTCCTTCATGAAGAACGCTTTCCTCGCGATCCTTCTTCTCACACCGCTCCTGGGGCTTTTGGGTACCATGGCGGTCAACCAGCAGATGGCCTTTTTCTCGGATGCTCTGGGACACAGTGCGCTCACGGGCATCGGACTGGGCATTATCCTGGGGATAGAAAACGATCTGGTGAGCATGCTCATCTTCGGTATTCTCTGGGCGGTGCTCATCAGCCTCATCAAGCATGCAGGCTTTTCTTCCGCAGATACTGTCATTTCGGTCTTTTCCTCGACATCGGTGGCACTGGGACTCCTGATTCTCTCGCGCGGGGGCGGGTTTGCGAAGTATTCGAGCCTGCTCATCGGCGATATCCTTGCCGTCACGCCCGCAGATATCCTGTATCTTCTTATCGCACTCGTGGCGGGTGTAGGGATCTGGGCTGTTATGTACAATGGACTCCTGCTCACCAGCATCAATTCGAGCCTGGCCAGAAGCCGCGGCGTCAAAACACGCCTCTATGAAATGGCCTTCTCGGTGCTCGTGGCTGTTGCAGTCATGCTAGCCATCCGTTGGGTCGGTGTTATGCTTATCAATGCCCTTCTGATTCTCCCTGCGGCAAGCGCGCGTAATATCGCAAAAACCTCCCGCGCACATGCGGTCTTCTCGGTGCTCTTTGCGCTCGTGTCAGGGATTGCGGGCCTTTTCAGCTCCTTTTGGTGGAACACATCCGCAGGTGCGGCAATTATCCTGTATGCTGCGGCCATCTATGTGATCACCCTGATTCTCCGTAGGTTTGTGCGGGGATAATAGAAAGAACATTATGCTCTTCTCGCGCGCGGGAAGAGGACGGCGAAGGAAAGGGAGGACAGCATGGACAGACTGCTCCTGCTGATGTGTGCCCCCTCCTGGGAAGACGCCCGGGAGACCATCGGTGAAGCCGTGCAGCGTGCAAGTGTGCCCCAACGTCTGACGGTGGGGCTTTTGCTGCAGGGGGAAATGGATGAGGCGCAAAGGGCGCAGGCACGCGGTGTGCGCGGATTGAATGTCCTGTCCGGCAAAGAGGACGGCATCCGAGCTTTCGGACGGTTCTGGCAGGGTGAGAACACCGTGCTTGTCGTCTCCTGCGATGTACGCTTTCCCGCACAGTGGGATACGCAGCTCCTTGCACTCCTTCGGGAAGCCGGGGAGCATACCGCGCTCACCGGCTTCCTGCCCTGGGAGGGAGATCCCGTGGATGCAGCGTGTGCCGTATGCGCGACCGGGCTGGAAGCGGGAAAACTGCACTTTGGACAGGGCATTCCCATGCGCTATGCATCTCTCTCCCACCAGAGTGCCTTCTTAAATTCGGACTTCCTCTTTGCGCCCGCTGCCTTCCTTCAGGAGCTGCAGGCCGGGGAGGATCCGGATTTCCTCACGGCCTTTCGGAAAAGGTGGAAACTGTGCACCTCGCGGCTTCCCGTGCTGCATGCGCAGGCCAGGCACGTTCCCGGGGACGCGGACCTTACGCACCTGACAGAGGAGGGCAGGGAAGCCCTTGCGGATTTTTGCGCACACTTTGGCATAGATTGGGAGACAGGGACGCTCTCTCCGGGACTGCGCGAAGGGATCTTTACCCCGGATCTGCAGGTGAAGTCCAAGGTTCCGCTCACCGTGAGGCTGCAGGAGGGGGTGCGGCGCACCCTGCTCTCGGCGTCCGCACCGGATGTGCTGTGTGTCACCTCCTGTCCGGACAGGCCAGAGGCAGAAAAGCCGGATGCCCTGGAGATGGCGCGCTTCCGTCGCCTTGCGGGTATCGACAGCCTGCGTCTTCTGTGCTTTGCAACGCCGGAGTGCATCCGCACGGTGCTCTTCAGTCATCCGAACACGCTCGCGTGGAAGACCGAGCATGATATGCCCCTGCATGGGAACGGGAGCGCGGAAGATAACCGGCGCTTCTCTGTCCTCAACCGCTTCTTCCTCCTTGCCCGGGCGCAGGAGAAATCTATGGATCACACCCACTATGCCTGGATGGACTTCGCGTACCTGCGCTATCCGGTATACGAGGGGGCGACGCTCCACTGGGATGCGATCGCGGGACAGAAGATCTGTATCGGGACATGTGAGGGGAAAATGGACCTTTCCATGATCGTGGTGCCCGCGGGCGAGGTACTGCCGCTGACAAGGGAGATCAGCGCAATGTGCGAAAAGCACTGGAAGGAAAAGGGCTGTCTGCCCGAGCCGGAGGACGTCCTCTGGACGCTCGCGGAGCGCAGCAGCGGACGCTTCGATTTTGTGCCGATACCCACAAGAGGCGATCTTTTTTCACTAACCATGACACTTTTTGGCGAAGAATGGGGTATAAAACGGAAATAATCCAACCATTTTTCACAGCTTTGAACCCGGCGGATGTCACAGATGGTAGGGAAAAAGCAAGGGGAAAAGGGCCGGAAACGCGATGGTTGCTAAGATTGACGTGGTTTTTCGACACACACAAGATGTAGTGGACGTTAAATATGTAGCAATCTATATATGGACTTTTTGCGCTTGACAACCCCAAATCGGGCGGCTATAATCCCCCCTGCTCGCCCACAAACAGGTGGGTCGAAAAGGCGCGGACAGACGCGCTACTACAGGGGGAGGCCCTCAATGAAGGTAATCAAGCGCAACGGCGCAGAGGTTGATTTTGATGCGCATAAAATACAGGCTGCCATCCACAAAGCCAGCCTGAACGCCAAGAACCCATCCGACAGACTCAACGAAGATGACGAGATCAAAACGACCCAGATTGTCACCGACAAGTGCGAAGCCCTGGGACGTGCGGTATCCGTGGAAGAAATCCAGGACATGGTCGAATACGAGCTCATGAAGCAAGCGCACTACGAGGTCGCAAGACTGTATGTGCGCTACCGCTTCCAGCGCTCTCTGGTGCGCAAGTCCAATACCACCGACGACCGCATTCTCTCCTTGATTGAGTGCAACAACGAGGAAGTCATTCAGGAGAACTCCAACAAAAATCCCATCGTCAATTCCGTGCAGCGCGACTACATGGCAGGTGAGGTCAGCCGCGATCTGACCACCCGTCTTCTCCTTCCCAAGGAGATTGTGGATGCCGACAAGGCCGGCATCATCCACTTCCACGATTCGGATTACTATGCGCAGCACATGCACAACTGCGACCTGATCAATCTGGACGACATGCTCCAGAACGGGACGGTCATCTCCGGAACGCTCATTGAAAAGCCCCATTCCTTCTCCACCGCCTGCAATATCTCCACCCAGATCATTGCCCAGGTGGCCTCCAACCAGTATGGCGGACAGTCCATCTCCCTGACCCACCTTGCTCCCTTCGTGCAGGTGTCGCGCGACAAGATCCGCCGCGAGGTGATGGAGGAGGTCCAGATCCTGGGAGGCGAGGTGGACGAAGCACACATCTCCGAGATCGTGGAGAAGCGTCTCCACCGCGAGATTGAAAAGGGCGTCCAGACGATCCAGTATCAGGTCATTACCCTCATGACCACCAACGGACAGGCGCCCTTCCTGACCGTCTTTATGTACCTCAACGAGGCACGCAACGAGCAGGAGAAGAAGGACCTGGCCCTCATCATTGAGGAGGTTCTCCGCCAGCGCTACGAGGGCGTAAAGAACGAAGCGGGCGTATGGATCACCCCGGCCTTCCCCAAGCTCATCTATGTCCTGGACGAGGACAATGTGCGCCAGGGCACGCCCTACTATTATTTGACCAAGCTCTCTGCCAAGTGCACCGCCAAGCGCTTGGTGCCGGACTATATTTCCGCGAAGGTCATGCGGGAACTGAAGATAGACAAAAACGGCGATGGCAACGTCTACACCTGCATGGGCTGCCGCTCCTTCCTCACCCCCTACGTGGATCCGGAGACCGGGAAGGGTAAGTACTACGGCCGCTTCAACCAGGGTGTGGTCACCATCAACCTGGTGGATGTCGCCCTCTCCTCCGGCGGGGATGAGGACAAGTTCTGGGAGATCATGGACGAGAGGCTGGAGCTGTGCCACCGTGCACTTAGACTTCGCCATGAGCGTCTCTTGGGCACCCTTTCGGACGCTGCCCCGATCCTGTGGCAGTACGGTGCGCTGGCCCGCCTGAAGAAGGGCGAAAAGATCGACAAGCTCCTCTATGGTGGCTACTCGACCCTGTCGCTGGGCTATGCGGGACTGTACGAATGCGTCAAGTACATGACCGGTAAGTCCCACACCTCCCCGGAGGGCAAGCCCTTCGGCCTGGCGGTCATGAAGTGCCTCAACGCCTACACCGCCAAGTGGAAGGCCGCGGAGAACATCGACTACTCGATCTACGGCACGCCCCTGGAGTCCACGACCTACAAGTTTGCCAAGTGCCTGCAGAAGCGCTTTGGCATCATCCCGGGCGTCACGGACAAGAGCTACATCACCAACTCCTATCACGTGAATGTCTGCGAGCATATCGATGCTTTCACCAAGCTCAAGTTTGAGAGCGAGTTCCAGCAGCTCAGCCCGGGCGGCGCGATCTCCTATGTTGAGGTCCCGAACATGCAGGACAATCTCGAGGCCGTGCTGTCGCTGATGCAGTACATCTACGAGAACATCATGTATGCCGAGCTCAACACCAAGAGCGACTATTGCCAGGTGTGCGGCTATGACGGAGAGATCCAGATTGTGGAGGAGGGCACCAAGCTCTACTGGGAGTGCCCCTGCTGCCACAACCGTGACCAGAGCAAGATGAACGTGGCACGCCGCACCTGCGGATACATTGGCACCCAGTACTGGAACCAGGGTCGTACCCAGGAAATCCGCGACCGCGTGCTGCATCTGTAAGGAAGACGCATGTATTATTCCAATATCAAGTACTGTGATATCGCCAACGGTCCCGGGGTGCGCACGAGCCTGTTTGTATCGGGATGCACGCACAGATGCCCCAACTGCTTTAACAGTGTGGCATGGGACTTTCACTATGGCGAAAGCTACACAGACGCAATCGAAGAAAAACTGATGGAAAGCCTGGCGCCGGGTTATGTCGCCGGGCTTTCCCTTCTTGGCGGGGAGCCGATGGAGCCGGAAAACCAGCGGACGGTGCTTGGATTATGCCAGCGCGTGCGCAGGGAGCTTCCAGGGAAAACCATCTGGTGTTACTCGGGATATACATTGGAGGAACTCACGGGAGAGTGCCGGGCACGGTGCACAACGGACGAAGCACTGCAGATTCTGCAGCTTCTGGATGTCTTGGTGGACGGGGAGTTCGTGATGGAAAAGTACGATATCTCCCTTCGCTTCAGGGGATCATCCAACCAGCGGCTGATCGATGTTCCCGCATCCCTTGAAAGTGGGCATGTGGTGCTCTGGCAGGACGATCCACTCTTTGAGACACACCGGATGATGTGAGGTGCGCAATGGAGTATTACCGCATGGATGGCATGGAGGATTTTCGCTGCCTGGCGGGACACTGCCAGCATACCTGGTGCCGCGGCGGGGTTATTACGGTGGATGAAGATTCTGCCGCACGATTTGCTGCCTATACCGGGAAACTTGGGGAGCGGTTGCGCAGCGCCCTTGCCCGCGATGAGGACGGCGACTGGACCTTCACATTGGACGAACAAGAAAACTGCCCTTTCCTCAATGGAGAGGGCCTTTGTGATCTCATCCTGGAGAAAGGCGAGGGCGCACTGTGTCAGATCTGCAGGGATCACCCACGCTATGTCAATGAGATGTATACTCGCGTGGAGTATGGCCTGGGCATGGTGTGCGAGGCTGCGGCGGCAAGTCTGGTGCATCGGGTGGAGCCGCTTTGTCTGGTCCCGGACGGGGTAGATGGGGAGGAGCCCCTGTATGATCCTGCGGTCTATGGGAGTGACGACAGGACGGAGCGAGATGCGGAAGCGGCTGTTCTTGCAGCGCGAGACCGGTACCTTCGCATTGCGCAGGCAAGAGACCTTCCGTTTGAAGAGCGAATCCAAAGGCTCCGGAATGCCTGCGGCGCAAAAGAGGACCTTGTATCCAAGGCTGCAGGGGACTTTCTCCTGACCCTGGAGACACTGGACAGTGCGTGGCCTGAGACAGTGAAAGCAACTGTGAAGGGCGTGGAGAAAACCAGATGGCCGGAGGCACTTGCGATCCCCCTGGAGCAAATCCTGTGCGCGTGTCTCTTCCGCCATATGCGCTATACCGGGGATGGGAGAGCGCCAGAGGTGCAGCTGATGCTGGCACTGTTTCTGACAGAGCTCACGCTCCGTGTTGCCCTCGTGCAGGAGGACGCGAATGCAGACACGCTTGCAGATGCCCTGCGACGTGTCTCGGGGGAGATAGAATACAGTGACATCAACACAGAAGCCCTCCTGGACTTTCTGGAGGACGACCTGTAATAACACTTTGCCAATTCTGCCAACCACAATATTATGACGCGAGTCGTCCGAATAAGGCATGACATATACACGGAAACGCTTGTGAAAGAACGGTTGTATTCACTTCAGACATCAAATGGGGCTATTGCGCCATCGTTTTTAGAGGCTCTGGGACGAAAGGAGAACCGCATGTCCATCGTGCTACAACATGATAATAGAGTCGGGATTACTTATGCGTATCATAACAAAGCGGTATGGGACAAAGATCTGAAGAAGGCTAGCACCAGCCGGATTCTCATCGGAAAACTCGATCCTGTGACAGGCGAAATCGTAAAGTCCTCAGGAAAACGCCGCAAAACACAGATTGAGGACACGGTTGTCGATGCTGAAATAAATGAATTCAACCAAAAAGTCCGTGACAAGAAGAAAGCAGAGGAAGGACTCGTTGCCGAAGACAGCTTGGAACTGCAAGAACTGAAAATGCAGTACGACCAGCTGCTGACGAAGTTTCATCAGCTTGAGACGATTCTGACCACATTCGCAGACTCGATCAACGAGTGCTTCGGAGAAAAGACCACCCCATCTTGCAGGAAATCCCCTCCACGATCTTGAAATAGCGCCCTCTTTCCGCATGTGCCCGAATTCTATCATTGTCTAATCGACTGCAGGTTGTGTGCACGCACGAAGAAGGTCGAAACCCTCGATATATATGGGCTCACGACGTTTTTCATAAAGGAAAGTCGAAACTATTGAAAAGACGCAGAGCGCATGGACTGGCCGTGCGCTCTGCGTCTTTTCTTGCGCCTGGATACGCCGCATCATTCGAATCGCTCGGCGCATGTCTTCAGGTAGTCTATGATTCCCAGGTGTTGCGGGCAGGCGCTCTCACACTGTCCGCAGGCAATGCAATCCGAGGCCTTGCCCTTGCCGATGGTCGCGATGTTATACTCGCGCACCTGCCGGAAGCCCTCGTTATTGTGCTGCCTGTTGGCCACCGCAATGATCTCGGGAATCGGGATATGCATGGGACAACCGTCGGTACAATAATGACAGGCGGTGCAGGGGATCGCCTTGTTACTCTCCAGTGCGGCCTGTGCCCGATGGATCACTTCCTGCTCTTCATTGGTGAGCTTTTGGAAATCCCGCATAAAGCTCAGGTTCTGCTCCATCTGGGAGAGGCTGGACATGCCGGAGAGTACGGTGATGACGCCCTCCAGGCTCGCTGCGTAGCGGATGCCCCAGGAGACAACGGGAAGCGCGGGATTGGCCTCCTCAAAGATCTGCTTCACGGACGGGATTGGATCGGCGAGCGCGCCGCCCTTGAGGGGCTCCATGACCGTGATGGCTTTCCCGTGCCGTCTGGCGATCTCATAGCATTCCCTGGCCGCAATGCCGGGATTCTCCCAGTCGGAGTAGTTGATCTGCAGTTGGACAAAATCGACCTCAGGATGGGCGGTGAGGAGCATGTCCAGAAGGGCCGGATCGGCATGGAACGAAAAGCCCCAGTGCCGGATGAGCCCCTTCTCCTTCTGCTCCTGCACGAAGTTCCACAGCTCATACTCGTCGTACTTAGTGTAGTTCCCGCGCATGAGGCCATGGAGGAGATAGAAGTCGAAGTAGCCTGCACCCGTGCGTTCCAGGCTCGTGTAGAACTGTGCCCGGGCACTCTCGGTATCATGGCACTGCATCCATGCGTTGAGCTTG
>JAFUZB010000078.1 GCA_017476845.1 Clostridia bacterium | reverse complement strand
TCCCCGATCTGCTCCAGGGTCCACGAGCAGCCCGCCTCCGTGTCGTCGCTGGACTGCTCCGATCCCGTGACCACAAAGTCCGCGACCATCGCGTGGCCGAAGGGATCGACAAACTTGAGCGTCACATCAGTGTCGCAGCCGCCAAGCAGCGCCGCCTCGTCCAGAAGCTCCTGCCCGTGGTCCCGCTGTCCGCTCCCCTCCTCCTCGATCATCTCGCCCTCCAGGGAGAGCTCACAGGAGCGCTTGGTCACAAAGGGCTCCTGCCACAGCTCCGTGTCCGCGCTCCCGTCGCTCGTCTCCCCGCTCACCGAGCGGGTCATGCTGTTCAAGCCATAGATGCGCACCCAGCTGTCCTCGGCCTCATCCCGAATGGAGATGAGCCAGGAGCGGATGTTCACCGGGCATCCGTGTTTTCTGCCTCTTGCCATGTGTCTCTCCTTCTTCTTTTCTCTCTGCCCGGCCTTATCCGCAGTAGCGGACGGTCAGATTGCAGGCGTACAGCGCCCGCCGCCTGTCGTCCGTGCCCAGGCCGTGCGCCCCGTTCTGCACACGTACCGAGACCCGCCGCCCGTAGCCCATGAGGTAGCCCTCGAAGTCCGCGAGCGCCTCGGCCATCCCCTGGCAGACCGCGAAGGCCTCCAGCTCCTTCTCAGATCTCACAACGATCTGGATGCGCGCAGCCTGTCCTGCTACCCCGGCGTCCGCGGCAAGGACGGCGAGTGTCAGGCCGTCCCGCTCGGGGAGGCGCCCCAGGAAGATGTTCCCGTCCCGCTCCCTGTCCGCAACCTCCCCAAAGCCCAGGAAGGCCAGATGGCGCGCGATCTCCTCCAGGAGTGTCATTCCGTCCTCACATCTCCTTTCGAAGCGCCCGGCCAAGCGCCTCCGCCATCTCCCGCTGCACAGCGGGGCTGTTTGCCGCATGCTCCAGAAACTTCGCCTCCCCGACCGTGTGATGGGAAAGCAGGTTCTCATGGACCGGGACGGCATACGGCGCGCTGTAGGTGACCGCAGCGCTTCGCCCCTCGCACTTCGCCTCTCCCGAATCGCGAAGGGCCCCTGTCTTAACCGGCACCCGGACGTTACTCTCCGAAAGGAGCAGCTCCGCCGCCTCCGGAAGGCCGGAAAGGCAGGCGCGGTCCACGGCCCGCGCGGCCTTTTCTATATCTAGCTTTCCTGTGATCTTGATCGTCATCCGACATCCGCCTCCAGATGGCTCTGCGTGAAGCCAAAGCACACCCGCACCGCCAGCACCCGGAGGGGACGGGGATCTGCGCCGACAAGGACGCGCGAGCCCACGGGGATGTCCGGACCGTTAACGAACAGTGTCCCCCGCACCGGCACGTTCTCTATGGTCCCCGCGAGGTTCAACGCCACGCTCCTGATCCCGGGACACGGTTCATACCGGCACAGCCGCGTCTCCTCCTCCCCAAAGATCGGCTCCCCGAGGCCCTCGCGCAGATAGGGTTCAATGCGGCAGCGATTCGTAAGGAATCCCGTCGGCAGCATCCTATCCCCGCCTTCCGCCTGTGATGGGAAGACCCGGCAGCGGCGGCTCGCCCTGGGGCGGGACCCCCTGCGGCGGGGGATTCCCGTGGGTTTTCCGCGCAGGGAGCCACGCATCCCGACGAATTGGCTTCACGCCCGGCCGAAGGGGCGGAAGACCGCCCACATCGGGACGCGTGACCTCCGGTACCTTCTCCTCCGTCTTTGCGGGTGCGATGGGCTCCCCTCTCCCCTCAATGCCCCGGTAGAGGAGGCCCTCCCGAAGGAGAAGCCCGTAGGCCAGGGGACAGAGGCTGTCTCTCCCCTGCATCCCTTCCCGGAGACTGGCCTGGAAGTGCCCGATCTGAAAGCCGGAGACCTCAGAGGGGAGGGCCGGAAAGTCCGATTGCACACTCGCCTCATGCTCGGCCTGCAGTCGCGCGGCCCGGGCAAAAACTGCCTTCTCCTGCTCCGTCACGGCACGATTGGGGAACATGTAGGCCTCCAGTCTCAGAGATGCGCGCTCCATGGCGCCCTCCGTGAGCTCCAGCCCCTCCTTATGGACGTCCATCCGCGCTTCCCTTTCTGCTCCGCGTCGTCTTCTTTACCGGCGGCTTCTCTTCGGTCTCCTCCGGCGCCTCCTCCGGGCTTTCCACCGGCGCTTCTGCTGCCTCTTCTGGGGCTTCCTGGATTTCCTCCGGCACTTCTGCTGCCTCTTCTGGGGCTTCCTGGATTTCCTCCGGCACCTGCGGGGCTCTGTCCAGCTTCTCCAGTTCCGGCGCGGCCTCGCCGCCGCCGACAAACACCGCCCTGCCCGTGCGCACCATCTTCCGCGCGAAGCCCTCAGGCGCGTCCAGGACAAAGCCCGCGGGGATCACGTGGTCGATGCGCGGTAGGGGACGGATCATACGGATCTTCATACCGTCCCTCCCTTAGTTCGGGGCAAGGATCGCGAAGGGATAGCGCGATTCGTTGTCCATGTTGAGGCGGGAGACCGGATTGGGCAGGACCCAGCCCGCGCGGAAGACGCACCTGAGCGCCACCATGTCCTGCTGGGCCAGGTTGTAGACGATCTGCATGGTGTTGGGGTCCTGGATCACGGCCTCGGTGAGGAGCTTGGTGGTGATGTCGGCGCGCATCGCCCACACCGGCACGCTCCAGTCGCCCCCGATGAGCAGCGCCTTCTCCGCGTCCATGATCTCGGTGCGCGGGAAGTGGATCTCGTTGCCGTCCAATTCAAAGAAGGGACGGCTGCCCACGCCCGTCTGGTAGGGCGTGCGGCCGAAGATGGGGAGGCCGTTGCCGTCCACCGTGCCGCGCAGCTTGCTGCGCATGGTGATGTGGCCGACATAGCCGTTGGGCACGTACCCGTCCTCCTCCACGAGGGAGGCGACGCCGCCGTCGCCTAACAGCTCCTGGTAGAGGGAGCCCGCGGGATCGTGCATGACGACGTTGCCCGCGCGGATGGCGCCTGGCACAATGCCCTCGGGGAAGTTGGCGGGCTTGTTTAAGCCAAAGAGCACCGCCTTGTCAAAGGTCGCCCCGATGGCCTCGGTAAGACGGGGCAGGACGTTAGCCCAGATGTCGTAATCGCTATCGTCAAGAACGTTCTGGGGGATAGGGACGATGCACGCGATCTCCTCGGCGTAGAGCTTGACGTTCTCCCAGGCCTGCGCCGTGGTCTGCTTGTAGCCGATATCCCCGTCCACAAAGTAGGACATGGGCAGGGCCGAGAGGACCGGGATCATGCGGGTATTCGTCCCCATGTCCGGAAGGCGGCGCATGAGGCGCATCACCGTCGAGCTCTCGGGTACCATCTGAATGATCTCCCGGGCATTCTCCTCGGGGATCAGGACATCCGCACCGGTGCGGTCAATGATTGCCATGGTCTTCTTCCTCCTTATCTGCGTCCGAATGCGGCACGGATGGCCGCATTGATGTCACTCCCGCCGGTCCCTTCCTCACCGCCGCCGCTTGGCATATAGCCGCCGCGCGGGGCGTGCTCGCGCTGGAAGAGGTAGCCGGCCTCCTTGCGGATGTCCTCCAGCTGGTCGTGAAGGCCCTGGAGGCTGCCGTCCTCGCCCTCGGTGAGCTTGGTGCGGTCCAGAAGGCGCATCACCAGCTCCGGATCACGGGCACCGCTCTTGCGCACCGCCTCCATGGCCCGGCCCTCGAGGCGAAGACCGCGGATCTCGCCCTCCCTGGCCGTCAGGCCCTCGGTGAGCTCACGGATCTTCCCCTCTCGGCTCTCCATGTCGCTCTTCATGCTCTCGATGCGGCTGTCGCGGTCGGAGAGGGAGCCCGTGAGGCTCGCGATCTGCTCGTCGCGCTGGCGGATGTCCCCGCGAAGGGCCGCGACCTGCTCCTTGAAATGCTTGCTCTCCGACGCGCTCTTCTCCAAAAGGCCGTCGTGCTCGCCGCGAAGGGCCTCCAGCGCCTCCTGCGTCTTTTTGAGGTTGCTGCTTAAGCCCTTGCGCTCCTCGTCAAAACGGTTCCTGGGGATCCAGTTGCCCGACTCCGTGTCAATGACACGGAAGTGCTCCAGCCCCTCGACCTTCTTTCTCGCCTCCTCATAGAGGCTCTCGCCCAGGGCCTCCCTGAGCAGCTCAATATCCATACGTTTCCTCCTTTGGTGCCTCATCTCCGCCCTGTGCAGGCTCTCCCTTCCGGAGCTTTTTGGCTGGCTCTCCCCCAGCGGAAGGGATCAGGCTGCCTGCCTCGTCCAGCGGCTTCAGGCACGTCTTCAGACGCTCCACCGCGTCCACCATTTTCTCCGCGCTCCATACGGACTTGAGAAAGCTCCGGTAGAGCGCGCTCTGGCAGGGTGCGAAGTGACGCTCTGCGGCCTCGGCACTCTCCCAGAGGGAGAGGAGGCGCGCAAGGTCCTTCGCATCACAGACCACTTCAATTTTCTCCATCTTCCTTGTCCCCCGTTTCCTCCCGGATCCTTTCCACCTCCTCCGCGACCAGGTCCGGGACCCAGTCGGGATGCACCATGCCCACGCCCTCCCTGACCGACAGAAGACCCGCCTGCCGAAGGAGATGAACCGCCGTCGCCGTGGAGCTAAGATCGCTGGCGGCAGGCGCGGGGAAGGTCACCTGCACCGTGTCGTCCCCGTCAAAGGCGTGGGAGAAAAGCTCCCCGTCCAAACGGATCAGGCCCGTTAGGAGCGCCTCCAGCGGGCCCTTCCAGTACGTCACCTTCTTGCCCCTTGTCTGGTAGCTCTTGCGCTCCCGCATGTGCAGCGCCGTCCCCGACTCCGCACTCCCCGCGATATCCAGCCCGAAGGTCTGGGGCGAGTAGCCGGCCAGGGAAAAGACCGTGCGCAGCAGGTGCTCACAGGTGCCCAGGTGCTCCTGGGTGCGGATGGGGAACTGCGAGGGCAGGATCTGGGCGCCGCTGTGGCTGGTGTCAATGTCCAGCGCCACCAGCGTCTCCACATCCTCGTCAAACTCGTATGTGTACTGTCCGTCCCGGAAGAGGTCCTTCGGCCTTCGCCGCAGGTACTCCGCAGGGACGATGAGGCGGGACTTGGCCAGGCGGATGTCCCGGAGCCACGAGGTGTAGGCCTCGTCCAGGGCATCCATGAGGCCCCGGAGCCCCTCCAGGTCGCTGCGTCCCATCTGGGAGTCGCGAAGCAAGCGGTTGGGCCGGAGGTTGGGGATATGGACCGCGAGAAGGTCATCCACCGGCACCTCCATGTCCGGCGCATAGCCTAAGGCGCGCAGCGCCGCATCCTCCTCCCGCTCCCCGAGCTCCGTCCCGTTTCCCCGGAACAGGCCCATCCGGATCCGTCCCGGCTCATACTTCTCCCAGATGCGCCAGACCGTACCCTTGTGGGGATCCGTGCGGACCTTTTGGAAGAAGTGGATCGCTGTAAGGCCGGACGGCCCGTACTCCGGGCAGGAGGCATCCGCCTGCCTGACCGAGATGAGCGGGAACTCCGCCGCCTCCGACCAGGAGACCTTGAGGAAGACCTCGCCCAGGGCCGCGGCCGATTCCGCGGCCTCGGTGAGGATGGCGCTCAGGGAATTGCGCCGTGCGATTTCACTCATCCGCAGGCTCTTCTCCCCCGGGTCCCCGTAGCCTGTCCCGCACGAAATCTGAAAGCGGGGCTCTTCCCCAAAGAGGAGCTCGGCCGAGATCGCGGCTATATCCGCGGCCACCGGGACATGCAGCTTGGCCTTGCCCGGGCGCCGCCAGAAGGAATCCCGCTCCCCCGTGATCTGAAGAAGCGTTCTGTCCCCGCTGTAGAGGGCCGCCATGCCGGCATAGTAGGCACGGCACTTCCTGTGCAGCGCCGCGAAGGCCTCCTGCGCTTCCATGCGTTTCACTCCTTTCCTTTTGCCCCTTTAGGCAAGCTCAATGCGCCTCTTCTGGCTGTAGAAGGCGTATTCGGTCGAGTCCAGGCAGTCCACCGGATAGGACCCGTCATCCAGACGGCACCACTCGCCCTTCTCGTAGGCCCTCCCGTCCCACACGGCCATCTCATAGGCCTCATGCCACTTGTCCAGCGTTTCCAGCATATGAAAACGCCCCTGTTCAAGGAGCGCCTGGTTGAGATTGATCCGCTCGAGGATCCCGTCCTTCTTGTTGAACTGCTTCACGTTCAGCCGCGTCAGGTTCTCCCGCACCACGGCCTGCCGCATCCCCTGGAAGAACAGCTTGTTGGCGCTGTCCACCCAGATGGTGATGGGGAAGGGCAAAAGCTTCATGTAGGGCCGGACGAAGTCCACGACCATCTGCACATAGTCCGATTCGCTCATGCGGTTGTCCATCCCCTGGCGGTGGTACATCCCGTCGATGACCACGATGTCCCGCATGTCCGAGGTGAGCCCCACGAGCGTCGCGCAGGTCGCATCCGTGCCGCCCACATCCACACCCACCGAGAGCTCGAAGTACTTTTTGGAGAGGATCTCCTGGCGCGTCAGGGCCACAGTGGCGTAATCGTAGGCGGTGTAGATCCTGCCCGCGCTGGAGAGTCGCTCGCCCAGGATATCCAGGCGGTACTGCGGCGAGCCCCGGCGGTACTTGCTGAGGACCTCGCGCAGCTTCTCGTTGGAGAGGGAGTAGTTGTCCAGGACCGTGAAGTGCCCGTAGTTGTAGCCCTCATTCTCCCCCTTCTTTTTCAGCTCATCCTGATAGTCCAGGAAGTCCCGGTAGAACCAGTGCCTGGGCGCCTTGGGGTTGAGGTCCATGAAGAGCTGCCGCCTCCCGGAGGAGATCGTGCGGTCCAACACCTCATTTACGAACCCCTGGTGGCACTCGTTGACCTCGGTGATGTAGGCCGTTCCGAAGGTGTTCCCCTTGATGAGCGCCGCGCTGGCACTGTTGGCGCCCCCGGCAAAGAGGATGACCTTCTTCACCCCCTGCCTATCGATGAGGCAGAACGCTTCCTTCCCCATGTACTTCATCTCGCGTCCCCGTCCCTTGAAGATTTCCCTGAGGCCAAACCCGTTGGAGTCGAGAATGTTCATCTTGGCCTGTGCGATGGTGACCCCCGCCGCCAGGTGCAGTTTGTCGGGGTGCGTGTCCAAGACACTCGCCCAGGCCTGTAGGTTGATGACATTCTTCCCTGCGCGCTTTCCGCCCTCAGCCACATTCAGCCAGGAGGTGGCAGAGCGTTCGAAATAGGCCTTCGCATTCGGGCTAAAGGGAGCAAGCTTCATCCGCCTGCCCCCTTCCCGCGAAGGTTCTATGCATGCAGGGTGACCTCACCCTTGATACCAAGCTTTCTCTCAACCTCCCTTCTGTGTGGTTTTCGCCTGCGGCGCTCTGGCCCCTCTCCGGCCGTTCCGCCCCTTGGCGTCCCGTCCCCGCCTATACGGCTATACGAAAGGGCCCCACATGTGTGAGACCCTCGCGCCTTTCGGCGAGTCTATCCTGCGCGATCCCAAGGGGGTGCTTCAAGTGTAACGGCGCGGAATCTGCTGGAATCCCCAGGGAAATCACTGGAATGCTCCGGAAATTTCCGGAATTCCGCCCTTCTGCCTATCTGGTGGGGAGAGTTCCCGGTCATGCATGGGATATTTTCCCACCGAAGCCTTTCGCCGCATTCCCGGCCTCGCAGGTACAGTGCCTACAGGAAAGGGCCCCACGTGTGTGAGACCCTCACGCCTTTCGGCCAGTGTATCGTACGCGATTCCCTGGGGGTGCTTCAAGTGGAACGGCGCGGAATCTGCTGGAATCCCCAGGGAAATCACTGGAATGCTCCG
>JAFUZB010000077.1 GCA_017476845.1 Clostridia bacterium | reverse complement strand
GTGCCAACTGAAGAACGCAGGCAAGCTGGACAGGATCGCAGGCCTGATCTTCGGAGGCTTTACCAACTGCGAGAATGAATACCCTGAAAGCGGCTTTACGCTCCCGGAGATTCTTACACATTATGCGGCAATGATTGACGGACCGGTGGTCACGGGGCTTGCGTGCGGACACATCGGCCACCATCTCACACTGCCGCTCGGTGTGCGCTATTGCCTGGATACCGATGCAGGGACACTGTGTCCGTTGGAAAGCTGGGCATAGCGGCAAGGTTAACATAAGGAGGCATCATTATGCTGTCCAGATTACAGATGTATGGGCGTCTGCTTCGCACAGATCCTATGGGGTTTGTGATCTACATTCTCATGTATGCGCTCGCCATACTGACTTCACTGATTCTTCACGAGTGCGCCCATGGCTATGTTGCACTCAAGTGCGGCGATCCCACCGCAAAGTACATGGGGCGATTGACCTTAGATCCAAGAAAGCATCTGGATCCCTTGGGGACCGTATTCATGGTGCTTTTGGGGTTTGGCTGGGCAAAGCCTGTGCCTGTCAACCCCAGAAATTACAATCACCCGCGGCGGGATGACATTCTGGTTTCGATTGCAGGCATTGTCACCAACCTGATCCTCTTTGTGGTGTCCACCTTCCTGTATGTGTTCATCTACCGGAAAACGGGCAACGGCCGCAACATGAGTGCGCTTGTGGATTACATCTATTCGTTCTTCTATCTCCTGGCGTCCATCAATGTTTCCCTGGCCGTCTTTAACCTTCTGCCGATTCCGCCCCTGGACGGATACCATGTGTTCAACGATATTATTCTTCGGGGAAGACTGCAGCTGAGCTACCAGACATTTCGGATTGCACAGATCGTGCTGATGCTCCTGTGCTTTTCCGGTGCGCTCTCCGGCGTGCTCAGCTCGGTCAATTCCGCGCTGACGGGAAGCGTACAGCGACTGATGCTTTCCATCATTCACTGAGGTGCTTGAATGACATTTCAGGTAAAGGATTTTGACGGACCGCTTGAGCTCCTTTTGCAGCTTATTGCGAAAGCGCAGATCGAGATCAAGTACATTTTTGTCAGTGAAATCACCGACCAGTACATTGCCTATGTGAATTCCGCAGAGTTCCTGGACATGGAGGATGCCACAGACTTCCTGGTCATGGCAGCTACGCTCCTTGAGATCAAGAGCCGCGCGATGCTGCCCAAGCCGCCGCCCCTGGAGGAGGGTGAGGAGGACCCCGAGGCCGCGCTGATACGGCGCTTGGAGGAATACAAGGCCTTCCGTGAGACCGCGACGGCGATGAAGGCCTTTGAGATGGCGGCGGGGAATATCTTTTCCAAGCTGCCCGATGAGTTTCCGCTGCCACCGCAGGAGACAGAGCTGGTGGGCATGGACCTGGGGGGACTCATGGAAGCCCTGCTTCGCGTGCTTGAACGCAAGCCTGCGGAGGATACCAAGCCCGAGGTCAATCACTATGCGCCGAGGGATATTCACCGGGACGAACATAATGTGCAGGAATGCATGCTGACGCTCATCAAACGGGTCAAGCAGGCCGAGCGCATGCGCTTTGAGGATGTGTTCAGTGATGCACCGACCAAGGAGGAGGTCGTGACCTTCTTCATGGCACTGCTGGAGCTGCTCAAGCTCGGTGAAATGCATGTACAGCAGGAGAGCACAGGCAGCCAGATCTATCTGCTTGCGGGCAGGAAACCGGAGGAGGAGATACCCGATGGAGACGGAGAAGACGACAGCGACGGAAGACCAAAGCGCAGGAAACGAAGAGCTTCCGGAGGGGAATCTCAAGGGAAGAATTGAGGCTATTCTCTTTGTGGTCGGGGAGAGCGTCCTCGCGGGTGACCTGGCCAAGGCCCTCAAGGTGGATATGCGCACGCTCAACAAGGCCCTTAAGGAGCTCAAGGACGAATATGACTTTGCACAGCGCGGTTTTTCGCTGCGTATCTTCGGAAGTCACGTACAGCTGACAACGCGCGCCCTGTACAGCCAGGATGTCGTACATCTTCTGCAGCCTGTGCAGCGCCAGACCCTCTCACAGGCCGTCATGGAGACACTGGCCGTGGTAGCCTATAAGCAGCCGGTCACCAAGGCGGACGTGGAACAGATCCGCGGTGTCAAGTGCGATTATTCGGTACAGTCCCTGGTGGCCAAGGGGCTGATCTGCGAGGTCGGGCGCAAGGAAGCCCTCGGGCGTCCGATCCTATACGGCACCACTGACACCTTCCTTCAGCACTTCGGCATCTCCTCCCTGGAGGAGTTGCCCCCGATGCCTGTGCCATCCGAGGAGGATGAGGAGACGGACAGAGAGGAGCTGCAGGTGTAAAGCGAATTGCACACTGTCACACTACTACGCCTTGCCAAGTGAATCACTTGTAAAGTATAATCGGTCAAATCGAGAACGGAGGAGACGAGCTATGTTAACCATCCTGGAGAGTCGGGAATTTGTCTGATCTGAGCTTTTCAAGAACATAGTCTTCGACCCAGGTAACAACAGCACAGCGAGAT
>JAFUZB010000076.1 GCA_017476845.1 Clostridia bacterium | reverse complement strand
GATCTCCGATTGCGGCATATGCAGGCAGTGCTTGTCATACTTGAAGGTCTCGCCGCGCGCCTGGGCTTCCTCGCGGCGGGCATTGAGCTCCTCCTCGGTGCAGAAGCAGTAGTAGGCATGGCCGCTGGCGATGAGCTGCTTAGCGTAGGGCATATAGAGCTTTTTGCGCTCGGACTGGATATAGGGACCGAAATCGCCGCCGACATCGGGACCCTCGTCCCAGTTCATGCCGCAGCCGCGCAGCGTGTCATAAATGACCTCGGTGGCACCCTCTACATAGCGCACCTGGTCAGTGTCCTCGACACGGAGGATGAACTTGCCTCCGTTCTTCTTGGCAAATAGATAGTTATACAGCGCCGTTCTGACCCCGCCCAGATGCATAAAGCCGGTGGGACTCGGCGCAAAGCGTGTGCGAACCTCCATACAGGGGACCTCCGTTATTTAGCGATTTTGGCCCAGGTATCCTTGAGACCGACGGTGCGGTTAAAGACAGGCAGGGCGGGTGTTGAATCCGGATCCTTGCAGAAATAGCCGTTGCGCAGGAACTGATAGGTGGTTCCGTTCTCGCTCTCGGCGAGCGCGCCCTCGGCAAAGCCGTGCAGCACGGTCAGGCTGTCGGGATTGAGGCGGGAGATGAAGTCCTTCTTGTTCACCGCGGCACTGCCTTCCTCGGTTTCTTCCTCCTCGGGAAGATCTTCGGTGAGCAGCGGCTCATACAGTCTGGCCTCGAAGGGGACGCAGTCGGCTGCGCTCACCCAGTGGAGCGTACCCTTGACCTTGCGGTCGGCACCGGGGGTGCCGGAGGCGGAGTCAAGGTCCACGGTGCAGTGGAGCTCGGTGACCTGTCCGTTTTCGTCCTTCACGCACTCATCGCAGCGGATGATATAGGCGCCCTTGAGGCGGACCTCATTGCCGGGATAGAGGCGGAAATACTTCTTGGCGGGGACTTCCATGAAGTCGTCCTGCTCGACATAGATTTCTCTGGAGAAGGTCACCTTGCGCGTGCCCATCTTGGGATGATCCGGATGGTTCTCCAACTCGATCTCGCGCGTTTCGTTCTCGGGCCAGTTGGTGAGAATGACCTTCAGGGGACGGAGGACGGCCATGACACGGGGCGCGCGGCTGCCCAGGTCATCGCGCACGCAGTGTTCGAGGAAAGCGAAGTCCACAACGGAATCCGCCTTGCTCATGCCGATCTGATCGACGAAGGCACGCACGGCCTCGGGCGTATAGCCGCGGCGGCGCATGGCGGAGAGGGTGGGCATTCTCGGATCGTCCCAGCCGGAGACATAGTGGCCCTCCACGAGCTGGCGAAGGTACCGCTTGCTCATAACGGTCTGCGTGATGTTCAGGCGGGCAAATTCGATCTGGCGGGGATGAGCCGGCAGCAGGTTGGATGCCTTCTCCACCACCCAGTCATAGAGCGGGCGATGGATCTCATACTCCAGGGAGCACAGGGAGTGGCTCACGCCCTCCAGGGCATCGCCGATGGGGTGGGCAAAATCGTACATAGGATAGATGCACCACTTGTTGCCCGTGCGCCAATGCTCCTTGTAGAGGATGCGGTAGATGGCCGGATCGCGCATGACGATGTTGGGACTGGCCATGTCAATCTTGGCGCGCAGCGTCTTGCTGCCCTCGGGGAACTCGCCCGCGCGCATGCGGCGGAACAGGTCCAGGCTTTCCTCCGCGGGACGGTCGCGCCAGGGGCTGTTGCGGCCGGGCTCGGTGAGGGTGCCGCGGTATTCGCGCATCTCGTCCTTGCTCAGTTCATCCACATAGGCAAGGCCACGGACAATCCAGTCCTCCGCGATCTCATAGCACTTGTCATAGTAATCGGAGGCAAAGTAGAGACCGCCGGTCCAGTCAAAGCCGAGCCAGTGGATGTCCCGCTTGATCGCTTCCACGTATTCCGTATCTTCCTTGGCCGGATTGGTATCGTCAAAGCGCAGATTGCATTTGCCGCCGTATTTTTCTGCGGTCAGAAAGTCCATGATCAGGGCCTTGCAGTGACCGATATGCATATAGCCGTTGGGTTCGGGAGGAAAACGGGTGTGGACCTCCGTGTAACGGCCTTCCTTCAGATCTTCTTCAATGGCATCCCAGATGAAATAGGAGCGGGTGCTTTCCATTTTTCGGGGCCCTCCTTAACATAACCTTAGCAAAGACAGCTCTTCGCTGCCTTGCAGGAAATTATACTTGCTTTGCTATGTCAGTTCAAGATAAATTCCGCCTTTCCACAGCGTAAATGCACCTAAAAATGGATACAAAAACAGTCCCCTTTTTCAAGGAGACTGCCTTTTTTCTCAACGTGCGGGCCTTGCCTTATGCACGGTGCATAGCTGCGAAGCACTCACTGCAATAGACGGGGCGATCTTCGCGGGGAATAAAGGGAACCTGGGTGGGCTTGCCGCAATTTGCGCAGATCGCATCGTGCATCTCACGAGGAGCACCGGCGGCGGGACGGCTGGCTTTACGAGCGGCGCGGCAGGACTTGCAGCGGGTGGGCTCATTCTGGAAGCCTTTTTCTGCATAGAATTCCTGTTCACCGGCGGTGAATACAAATTCAGCGCCACAATCTCTGCAGACCAGCGTTTTGTCTTCGTACATGGTAAGGAAACCCCCAAAAAATGATAATGACGGTCGTTTCTCTCCGGCTGACCTGGTCTTTGACCCCACACACGCCGTCTGGAAGTTTGCTCAACGCAACTGCGCCCTCACGCCCTTCTCTCGGGAAAACCCCGGACGGACTTACATCTAGACCGCACCATGCTCACCGTCACTTTGGACGGGTTACGTGGACCGTTTAGCCTGCGACTGGCATCGGCTTGCAACCACAGACCCGAAGGAACCAACCGAAGGGGATTATAAGACCAAATAATGCAAAGTGCAAGAAGTTTTTTGCTTCTCACAGGCCATTTTGCGACCGCGGGGCGGCGAAAACACCCCAAAGCGGCCCCAGAGTACACAAAAAGAACAGAATAGAGACGCACAGGGCAAGGGAAAAGCGCGTAACAAATCAAAGAGCCTGTAATAGAAAGAGAAACGTGTGGTAGGATAGGATTGAGGTGATACATACGAAACGCATTGTTGCGATC
>JAFUZB010000005.1 GCA_017476845.1 Clostridia bacterium | reverse complement strand
CCGAGATGCGCGCCAAGATGGACGCTGCCGGCATGCCCGAAATCATCGCCGAAGCACAGCGTCAGCTCGACGAATATCTTGCCAACAAGGTGCAGTAATCGTCATCAGCTAAGCTGAATAAGTAAGTTGGAGCCCCCGCATTTGCGGGGGCTCTTCCTCTTGCCCGGGGAGACAATGTACGGTATGATCCCCTGTAGGGAGGCGATGCATGTTGAAGTGTGCTGCGATCACGGGAGCCACGGGTGCCATAGGGATGGGCATCATTAAGGCGCTGCTAGACGAGGGCAGTGAGGTCTATGTCTTTGCCAATCCGGATTCCAAACGGAATCATGTGCTACCCAGGGACGAACGTGTGCATGTGATCCCTTGCGGCCTTAATGGATTGAAGGACTTTGTGCCGGAAAACGGCATGCGGGCGGAAGCCTTTTTCCACCTCGGCTGGGCCGGAACCACGGGCCCCGGGCGCGATGACATGAAGATGCAGAATCAGAATGTCGCATATAGCCTGGATGCGGTGGAGCTGGCAGAGCGTCTTGGCTGCGAGGTGTTCGTCGGGACGGGCTCGCAGGCCGAATACGGAAGAACCGATGCCCTGCTCTCTCCGAGTACTCCTACCTTCCCTGAGAATGGATACGGTATGGGCAAGCTGAGCGCAGGCCTCATGACCCGCATGCATGCCAGACAGAGGGGAATACGCCATGTCTGGGCGCGCATTCTCAGCGTCTATGGCCCCTATGACGGGGAACACAACCTGATCATGACGATTATGCGCGAGCTGATGGAGGGAAAAGCACCTGAAGCGACAGCGGGAGAGCAGGTCTGGAGTTTCCTGTACAGCGAGGACGCTGCGAAGGGCCTCCTTGCCATGGCAGAGCGCGGGCACGATGGAAAAATCTACATGCTTGGCGGGGAGGAAACCGATACCCTCCGGCATTACCTGGAGGATGTCGCGCGGGTCGTGGGACGCGAAGGGGCCATCCGCTTTGGGGCACTGCCTTATCGCGAGGGCCAGGTCATGCGCCTTCGGGCGGACCTGAGCGATACCGTACGTGACCTAAGCTGGCATCCCGAGACGAGCTTTACGCAGGGTATAGAAAAAACCTACGCCTGGAGAAAGGCGTAGGTCAGACGTTACCAGTTATTGTAGGTGCTGATCGTCCCCATGAAGTTCACGGCAAAGCCCAAGATCAGGAGAGGCAGCTGGGCGAGATCGAACCGCTCCGACGGGGAGCGAAAGGATAGAAGCCCCAGGAGCAGATAGGGCATGAGATCGACGAAATACCGGTTCCCGAACTGAAATCCGCCGAGCGTCCTGTGCATGCAGGTGAAGAGCACATGCAGGCACAAAAGCAGGGGAAGCAGGAGGAGCAGTCCTCGGCCTCGCCTTGAGCGAATTCCCTGGATGAGGGAGAGGAAGAAGGAAACGGTGAGGGGACAGATGAGATAGAAGGCTGAGGTCTCGATCCTTTCAAAGACCAAGGCGCCACTCTTTGGGTCTATGGTCGGGAGCCGTAAGAGCAGACGCAGGTGCTCAGGCACATAGGAGAGGGAAAACTGCCCCAGGGGTGCGCGGACAAACTCGGGAAGGTAGTTATGCCCGAATTCCAGCGGATTGCCAAATCGCAGGTAATTGAGCATCATATACGAAAAAGCGATGAGACACGGGGCGATGGCCCATGTGAGATGCGAGCGGATCCACTTCGGAATCCGCTTTTCTTTTTCATGCTGGCGAAGCAGATAGAACAGAAGCGGAAGATAGATGGCAACAAGCGGGCGGCAGCCCACGGCACAGGCCCAGAAGCCGAGGGAGAAACCGCCCTTGTTTTCCAGGGCGCACTGAAGGGACAGGAGGGACAGAGCAAAGGCCATGGACTGGGCCATGAACCAGACATATCCGGTCTGCCCAAGGAACAGCCAGCCGCTGCCCAGATACAGATAGAGTGTCCAGAAAAGGGCAAGCTTGGGCCCGGTGCCAAGGGACAGGCACATCTTCACGGCGGCACACATGCCGATGAGACTGAAGATCCAGCAGATCAGGGAGTCCGGAGTGGCTTGGCCAAAGAAAAGAGAGAAGGGGAGAAGGACATAGGAGGGGAAGGGCGGGAAGGACACATAGTACTTGCCTTCAAAGATGGCGAGCTCGAGCCATTCATAGTCCTTGCCCAGGTCCAGTCTTCCGTGCAGCCAGGCGTCCGCCTGCAGGGCATAGGAGTTATAGAAGTTGGTTTTCCAGGGCCACAGCCCGGTGAACGCGGAGATGACAAGCATCACGGCGAGGACGCACAGCGGTGCGATGTACAGGGCGTCATTTTCCTTCAGACGCATCTGTCCCGGACGGTAGAAACGATCGTTTGCCATAGCAGCCTCCTTAAATCGCATGATACTGCCCGAAACGTTTTCGTGTCAAGGCGTGCAGGGGCCTCGCGCCTTTATTGACACCATGCGGGGCAAGTGTTATCATCCCACCTGTCTAGCAGTTTCAGGGAGGGGGAAGCGTATCTTGCAGCACCTGATCCGTAGCGTGCGCAATCATCGCGGCGATCTTGTCGTAGGTCTGCTCAAGGCGCTCACCCAGATCGGTTTGTTCCTGATCTTCTATCTGCTCATGTCCATCCACAACTGGCAGCTTACCAACGCCTCGCGTACCTCCGCGACCACGGCCCTTTTCTGGATTGCCATGACGGCAGCCATGCACGGGGTGTACGGCGGGTATGAGATCGGGCGCAAGAAGAGCAAGCCGATCATCACCAATATGACGCTCGGGGTCCTGATTACAGACCTGGTGACCTTTCTGCAATTGCAGATCATGAACGTCAACGCCAACAATAACGAAAGACTGTTGTTTTTCACCAGTCCGGATTTTCCGTATCTGCTGCTTGCGATGATCCTGCAGGCGGTCTTTCTCTTCTTTATCGTCCATCTTGGCAATCATCTGTACTTCTCGATCTATCCCCCCAAGCGCTGCCTTCTGGTGCTGGGCGAGATGAGTGACAAGGCGATGATCACCGACAAGCTCAATCATTTCCGCCTGCAGTGGAAGGTGGAGGATGCGGTCACCTGGGAGTGCAAAGACCTGCGCGCGCGGGTGGAGGCGGCCGAGGTCGTCTTTATCGCCTCCGTTCCCGAGAATGCGGCGATGGAGATATTGCAGATCTGCTATGACCTGCACCGGGATGTGCTGTGCAAGGCCCAGCTGCAGGACATCATGCTGTCCTCGGCCCAGCAGGTAGTCATCGACGATGCGCCTTTTTTGGAGATGGACTACCACAAGATGACGCTCTTTCAGCGCATTGTCAAGCGCATGGGCGATGTGGTTGTCTCCGCGTTTGTCCTGCTCATCCTCTCTCCGCTCCTTGGCGTGATCGCCCTGCTCATCCACAATGAGGACGGCGGGCCTGCGATCTTCCGCCAGCCGCGCATGACCATCGGCGGACGGAACTTTACAATCTACAAGTTTCGCACCATGTACGTGCATGGCGGAGAGCATCAGGTGTCGGCCACCAAGGATGATCCGAGGATCACGAAGGTGGGCCGGGTCCTCAGGCGCACGCGTCTGGACGAGCTCCCGCAGTTCTACAATATCCTCAAGGGCGATATGACCCTCGTAGGTCCCCGCCCCGAGATGCTGGATAACGTCGAAAAGTACAAGTCGGGCATGCCGACCTTTGTCTACCGTGAAAAAGTCAAGGCCGGACTGACCGGCTATGCGCAGATTGAGGGCAAGTACAATACCTCACCCGAGGACAAACTCATGCTTGATCTCATGTATATTGAAAACTTCTCCCTCCTCAACGATGTCCGCCTGATCTTCCGTACCCTGACGGTGCTTTTCCGGAAGGATTCAACGGAGGCTTTTTCCCAGCCGGACATGGTGGCGGAGGCACGGGGCAAAAAGGGAAAAGGAAGGAAAGGGAAGTAAGCTATGCATACAACGCTCCTGATCATGGCTGCGGGCCTGGGCTCGCGCTACGGCGGAAACAAGCAGGTGGACCGTATCGGCCCCGGAGGCGAGATCCTCATGGAGTACTCGATCTTCGATGCCGTAAAGGCCGGGTTTGACAAGGTCGTGTTTGTCATCAAGCCTGAGATGGCCGAAACCTTCAAGGCCATGATCGGGGACAAGATCGCCCGGAAGGTCGAGGTAGCGTATGCTTTCCAGGATTATTCCTCCCTGCCCGCGGACTTTACTGTCCCCGAGGGCCGCACCAAGCCCTACGGGACCGTCCATGCCGTCTTGTGCGCCAAGGACGTGATCGATGAGCCCTTTGCGGTGATCAATGCCGATGACTATTACGGTAGGGATGCCTTTACCGCCATGGCGGCGTCCCTGCACGAGATGCAGGGAAAGAGCAACGTGGCCTCCATGGTCGCCTATGACCTGCACAATACGATTTCTGAGAACGGCACCGTGACGCGCGGAGTGTGCGAGAAGGATGCCCAGGGCAATCTGGTCAAGGTGACGGAGACCTATAAGATCCAGGGGGCACCGGACGGCACGATCCGGGATTACGAGACGGACCCCGAGGGACGTGTTCTTGATCCGAATGCCCTGGTCTCCATGAACTTCTGGGGATTCACCCCGTCCTTCTTTGCGGTGGCCGGGGAAAAGTTTGAAGCTTTCCTCAAGCACGGCGGACAGGATCCCCTGAAGTGCGAGTATGTGCTTCCGACCCTGGTCGACGAGCTCATGCATGAGACAGGGCTTCCGGTAAAGGTGCTAAGCACCCATGCGGTGTGGTTTGGCATGACCTACAAGGAAGACAAGGCTTATGTGGCGGGCGAGCTGAAAAAGCTCCACGATTCCGGTTTCTATCCCGAGACGCTCTGAGGTACCCGGGACAAAGAACAATGTATGGGGGAGAATGC
The DNA here is from genome assembly GCA_017476845.1 of Clostridia bacterium. GTDB lineage: Bacteria > Bacillota > Clostridia > Christensenellales > Aristaeellaceae > UBA2943. The sequence goes on along the minus strand of JAFUZB010000005.1, from coordinate 14,158 downwards.
AATGCATATTCTGACAACAGGCGGCGCCGGATTCATCGGCTCTCATACCTGCGTGGAGCTGCTCAATGCGGGCCACGAGGTGACGGTGGTAGACAACTTCGTCAACAGCCAGAAGGAGTCCGTCAAGCGGGTGGAGGAGCTCACCGGAAAGAGTGTGAAGCTCTATGAGGCGGACTGCTGCGACAAGGACGCGATGGAGAAGATCTTCTCCGAGAACAATTTCGATGCCGTGATCCATTTTGCCGGTCTGAAGGCAGTGGGCGAGAGCGTGCATCAGCCGCTGCGCTACTACCGCAACAATCTGGATTCCCTGCTGACGCTGTGCGAGGTCATGGAAGAGCACGGCGTGCGGCGCATCGTCTTCTCCTCCTCGGCCACCGTCTACGGTGTCCCGGATGAGGTGCCGCTGCGTGAGGATATGTTCTGCAAGGGCTGCACCAACCCCTATGGCTGGACCAAGTACATGATTGAAAAGATCCTTATGGGCGTGGTCGAGGCCAATCCCGAGTGGTCGGTGGTCCTCCTCCGCTACTTTAACCCCATCGGTGCGCACGAGTCCGGAAGAATCGGCGAAAACCCCAACGGCATTCCGAACAATCTCATGCCGTATATCACCCAGGTGGCTGCCGGCAAGCTGGATCACCTGAGCGTCTTCGGAGACGACTACGACACGCCCGACGGCACCGGTGTGCGCGACTACATCCATGTGGTGGACCTCGCGCGCGGCCATGTCAACGCCTGTGAGTTTGCCGCACAGCGAAAGGGCTGTGAGATCATCAACCTGGGTACCGGCGTGGGCTACAGCGTGTTGGATATCGTCCATGCCTTCGAGCGCGTCAATGGCATCAAGGTGCCCTACCAGATTGCGCCCAGACGCCCAGGCGATGTGGCTGCCTGCTACTCTGACCCGAAGAAGGCAGCGGAGCTGCTAGGCTGGAAAGCAGAGAAAAATCTCGAGGATATGTGTAGGGACGCCTGGAGATGGCAGAAGAACAATCCCAAGGGCTATGAGGAATAACAATGTAGGGCAGGCGCTTTGCTGCGCCTGCCCTTTTCTAAGACGGGGGAAACGGTTGTGAAGTGCTGTCTGTTTGCGATAGGAAAGGCCGGGGTTCATGCGGCGAGATCGCTGCTTTGCAGCGTGATGACCGGTCTTATGGTCCCCGAGCATCTGACGCTCTTTGTTATCGGGGCCGACAGCATGGGACAGGAAACGCTGGAAAGCCTGGTGGGGGACTATCGCCTGGTGCGTGCGCATCTGTCGGGGGAGACACAGCTCTTCGCCTGTGATGTCACCTTAGTGTCCCTCCCCGAGGAGGAGATGGACGCGAGCCTCATGGAGAAGTGCGTCACGCGCGAGGACAAGCTGCTTCTGGCCACGCTCTTTTCCAGTGAGCGCACGCTCCGGCGCTCCGTCGTCTCCTCCATGGAAACCGCACAGACGGCGTGGGCGGACCTGCTTCGGGATCCGGAATCCAAGGTGAGGCAGGTCCTGGGGGAATTGGATGAGGAGACTTGCGTGCTTCTCAGCGCCTCCGTGGTGGAACCCCTGGGGGCGTCCGGCGCGGGTCAGCTCATCGGGGCGCTTCGGGAGACAGGGGCGCGGACGGGGGCGGTGTTGACCTTGCCCATGCATACGCAGGAGCGCACTGACCTTGCGGGCTCGGCGCTTCGGGAGATCGACCAGATCGGGACAGAGGGCTTGGATGCGCTCTATCTCTTCGGCCTGCCCACCGATGCACGCACACCGGGCGAGGGAATTGAGGAGCTTGTGCTGCTTCGCTGCATGGAGCATTTTCTCTCCGGCGGAAGCGGCATGTATAGCTTTTCCAGTGCCCTGGAAAGCCCAGATTGGTCCTTTTTCGGCGACAGACAGGAAGCGTATCGCGCGGCCCTGCTGGATATGCTGCATACAGCCATGCTGCTCATGCTCCGCTACGGCCCGGAGGCCCTGGAGCGCCTGTCCTCCCCGGGCGCGCTCGGCATGCGCGGATGGTTCGGGCGCTACTTCCCGGATATCCGCAGGCACCCTGAGATGGGCGAGGAGGAGAGCCGGTTCCTTACCTCCCTCCTGCATCTGATGCGCTTCCACACCGCCTGGTGCTATTTGGTGACCGGGTCCCTTCCCCTGCCGCTTCGCGTGCAGGCGCAGATCACGGAGACCATGGAGAGCGCAGGTGCCTTCTATGACACGCTCCTGGAGGAGGCGGGGCGACTGACCCTGCTCTCGCACGATCTGAACGCCTCCGGCATCACCGAGGAGGAAACGGTGCACCGCTTCTCCATGGCGGATACCGAGGGGGAGAAGGCAAGAAAGCGGCTGGCGGAGCAGGCGGCCAAGGTCAAGGGCATGGCCGAGGAGATGGAAAAATACACCGAGATCTTAGGCGGTCGCTTTACCCTGATTCTTCTGGAGAAGAAGACGGAGGAGGCCATGGCCGAGGCGCAGCAGCTGAAGGCGCAATCAGACGAGGCGGAAAAGCGGATCCGGGAGGCGGCCGAGAAGGCGAGTTCCGAGGAGATGCCTAAGGTGGATGCGGCCAGGAGCCGCCTCAACAACCTCAAACGGCACCTGGCCTTCCTGCAGGGAAAGGCCGCGTATGCCACGCGGGATCTCACCGCGGCAAGGCTCGAGGAGAACCGTGCCAGGGCACCGAAGGACGCCCTGGCACAGGAACCGGATGTCCTTTTTGACAGAAAGCTGATACAGCGCATGCTCGCTGTCTACGATAAGCAGGAGAGCGACAGGAAGCGCGCGGGCCAGCCGCTGCTGGCCTCGGTGCGCACGCTGGCACTGGAGCATGCATCGCAGCGCTTTGAGCACGGGGAGGGCGGTCTGCCCGGACCAAACGGCATGTTCCTTGCCCTGTACGAAGCGTGCAGACGGGAAAGAGAGGGGAGGTGAGCGCATGGCATTTGTCTGGCTGCCCGACGAGAAGGCCAGCGTGATGCTGGAACCTGAGACTTTGCAGGGCCCGGTGCGCAGTCTGCACCCGTCCTCCTTTCTTCGGGAAGCGGCGTCGGCTATGGAGGACGGAGAGACCCTGACGGGCATTCGCGCCTCCAGACAGGCGGCGCTCTCCGATCCGCAGGCACTGGGGTCCTGGCGAGGACTCATTGCGCTGTGTCTTCTGCACGATGTGCTGCTTCCGGATACGGAGGTGCTCCTGGATGAGATCACCCCGGCGAGCGGAGAACTGTGCCAGTCGGTCCTCTCCGTGCTCGGGGAAACCCGCGTGGGGATCCTGAGCCTGAAGAGCGGGGAGAAGGAGATTGCGCTTGGCATGACGGACCCGGAGCTTCTGCTTGTGGGGGCACGTACCCTTCCGCCGATGTCGGTACTTCAGGGGATCCCGTGGTATGACGGCGAGCAGTTTTCGGACCCTGTCCGCGTGCTGCCCCCGTATCTGCGCTCTCTCCTCATCTCCCGCCTGCGCCTTGCAGGCGGCGGAAATCCGGTGCAGGCGTTCGCCGCGCAATTGGAGCGGTACCGGGACGCGATGGTAAACCGGCAGCTCGGCGAGGGCGAAAAGCTCTGGGAGGCAGGTCTTAAATGCATCCTGGGATTGCAGAGCCAGGCAGGCTTTGAGGCCCTCACGGTCCGGCGCACACCGGGCGCTGTGTCAGGCGGCAACCGGCTTCTTTTCGCACTTGGCATCGCGGAGGAGGCTCGGCCGGTTCGCGGCGACGCTTCCTGGTACTGGAAGGAGCAGGAGATTGCGCGGGAGTCCCCGGATATCTTCATGGAGGTCTTAATGGATGAGGCCGCCCAGGCGGCGGTCCGCGAGCTGATGCTCGATGAGCAGATCCTGGAAAAGTGTGTCCGAAGCTATGCGCATGCCCTTGCGCTCTCGCTTCGAGAGCTCGATTGCGACAGCGCGAGGAACGAAGCCAGAGCGAAGGTCAAGGAATATGCGGACACCCTGGAAAAGACGACCGGTGCCCTTCTCACCGGGATCACATTGCACTATCCCTGGCGCAGCCAGTCCCCGGCGCTCATGGCCCTCCTGAAGGCTACGCTGGGAGAACGCCTGGGCGAGGCGGCAAGCACGCCCTTTTCCGACCGGCTCACCCTCATGCAGGGGGCAGAGTATGCCGAGGAAGGCCTCCGGGAGAAGTGCACGCTGCTCTTCCCGGGCGGGCAGTATACCGCCCTTCCGCCTATTTCCCGGGAACTGGCCGCCTTTGAGGCTATGTCCGATACGGAGTACGGCTATGTTCCGGACTCGCTGCGCATGCAGATGGATGCGTCCGGGAGCGTGGAGGTCAGCTTCACCATTGCTGGAGAAAAGGGCTCCATCCAGGTGGCGAGAAACTACCCGAGCATGGAACAGGTGGAACTGCTCCCCGAGCAGATTCCGGTGGTCGCCGTTTGGCCTGCGATTCCTCTGCCCGAAGGGATGTGGCAGGCCTATTATGTGAGCTGCCGCGGCCGCATGGCGGCGGAGGTGTTCTCCGGAACGTGGCTGTGTGCTCAGGGCGAGGAGGGCGCGGACGGCGCGCTCGGCAAGTGCCGCGTCGTGCGGACCCCGGTGTTCCCCGGGACCGTTCTCCTTAGCCGCAACGATCTGACGCTGGGGGCCCTCTTCTTCCGCCCGAAAACCTATGTCCCCACCCCCTCAGGGGAGGCCCTTGCGGGACTGGACCTGGGTGAGAGCGGAAGCAGCGTGGCCTGGCGGGACAGAGAACAGGTGCACGCTGTCAGCATGCCTGCGATCTGGCGCGCGCTGCTGCGCGGCAGCCGCTGGGACCTGGCCGGGGAGGCCCTGCCGGTGCTGCCCCTGTCCTCCGTGGTACCCTCCGCGGTCGTCTTTGAGGAGGCGGATGCCTACAACGAGGGCAGGAGCCGGGTCGAACCCTTCCTGGCGGGGCATATCTGCCCCCAGGAGCTCACAGACTACCTGCGGCCCTGCTGCCACTTCCTGTGGCGGTCGGACGAGATGGGTGAGCGCGCACGGAAGCTTCAGATGCGCCAGCTCATGGAGATGACGAGCTTTGATCTGGTCATGCACGGCGTAGATGCGGTGACTTGGCACCTGGCCGTGCCCTACGGAATGGAGCGGGAGGAAAAGCAATACCTGCACAGGGAGGCGGAGGACGCGGCCAGAGAGGTGGCCGCGCGCACGGGTCTTCCCTGCAAAGGAGTCTACAGCCAGTGGCATGGTCTTCGTGCGGCCGGAAGCTATGTCTACCAGTCCATGAACCGTGCCTCCTTCCTGATGATGGATCTGGGCGGCGGGGATACCGGGATTGCGCTGTGGCTTCGGGGAATGAGCGTGCCTGTGCTGGAAATCGGGGCGGGCGACGGTCTTTCCATGGCGATGCATAAGACCCTCATGGATATCCCGCTCACGGCGGCTCAGGATCTTTCGCAGTTTGCCTGGCTGAATACCCCTGCCTTTACCCAGGCACTGATGCAGGCAAGAGAATCGGTGACGTCCTGGGAGGGGAGCCTTCGGGAGATGGACGGTCTCCTCGGGGAGCACCTGGAGGAGACACTAAGTACCCTCTATGCGGCCCTCTCGGGCGGCTATCTGAACTATACGCAATCGCTGCTTTTGCTGGAGCTGTCTAGACGCCTGGTCCTTTGCGGCCTGGCCCTGGAGGCTGCGGGCAATGTGTCCACGCTCACCGATAAGCTCCCCGAAAGCCTGCCCCTCGTGCTGACGGGAAGGGGTGCGAACGTGTACCTCGCGCTTCCGGAAAACCTTCTCGGCGCACTGCTGCGCTTTGTCTATCTGCCCCTCCGCCAGACCCATCCGGTCAAGCACATGCATTTGACGCAGCGCCCCGAAGAAAAGATGGAGGCCGCCTATGGCCTGGTGATGCAGGAGACGCGGGATGAAATGCGCGCACGCATCCCCCTGCTTCGCGATACGGTGCCCGTGGACTGGCTGGTGGGTAATTTCCTCATGCTCTTTACCTCCCTCTTCCCCCAGGCCGCGGCCATTCTCTTCCCGGGCGCCTGCAGAGGGGACGGCATGCTCTCCGAGGGCTGCGCAGCCCTGGTGATGCAGCTGGGCGAGAGCTGGAAGGGAGAGGAGATGCCCCGCGCCTTCCAGGGGTGCCTGGAGCGGCTGCGCGTATGGCCAAATACGGGCTTTGTGCAGGAAACTGTGCCCTCTGGGGAAATGCCGCCGGTAGAGAGCGTACCGATCGCCGCCCCGATGACCGGCCCGCAGGGACCGTACTTTGCCCAGAATGTGCCGCCTACGGGCTATGGGCCGGTGCAGGGGAATGTGTAGGTTACATAGAAATACGAACAAAAGAATACATAACGTATACTCAAAGGAAAAGGATTTCATCGGAAAAACACAGATTGCACAAGGAGAAACCTTGGAGTAAAACCACCCGATTTTTCACATGACGCACGTCATATGGCCCGTTGACAAGCAGGAAACCCTCTGTTAGAATGCCCTAAATCTACGATCTGGAGGGATTGAGGATGCTGCAGAAGGTAATTCCTGAAGGCCTGACCTTTGACGACGTGCTGCTCGTACCTGCCCGGAGCGAGGTGCTTCCACGGGATGTGGATCTCTCGGTTCAACTCACCAAGGTGATCAAGCTGAATATTCCGATTATGTCTGCTGCCATGGATACCGTAACGGATTCCAGGATGGCGATTGCGCTCGCGCGCGAAGGCGGATTGGGCATTATTCACAAGAATATGTCGATTGCCGCCCAGGCGCGTGAGGTCGACCGTGTCAAGCGGTCGGAGCATGGTGTCATCACGGATCCGTTTTTTCTCTCCCCGAATCACACCGTCCAGGATGCGGAAAATCTCATGGCGAGGTATCGCATCTCCGGTGTCCCGATCACCGAGGACGGCAAGCTGGTCGGCATTCTCACCAACCGTGACCTGCGCTTTGAGACCGATTATTCCCGCAAGATCGGGGAGGTCATGACAAGCACGAACCTCATCACCGCCCCCGAGGGCACAACCCTGGAGGACGCCAAGCGGATCCTTGCCCAGCACAGGATCGAGAAGCTCCCGATCGTCGATGGGAACGGCATGCTGACAGGGCTGATCACGATCAAGGATATCGAGAAGGCCCAGAAGTACCCGAATTCCGCAAAGGATGCCAACGGAAGACTCTTGTGCGGCGCCGCGGTAGGCGTGACCAAGGATGTCTTCGAGCGCATCGATGCCCTCTTGGATGCCAAGGTCGACGTGATCTCCATCGACACGGCCCACGGCCATTCCGTCGGTGTCATCCGTCAGGTCGAAGCGATCCGCAACCGCTATCCGGATATCCAGCTCTTTGCGGGCAATGTGGCTACGGCCGCAGCGACCCATGATCTCATTTCCGCCGGTGTGGACTGCGTCAAGGTCGGCATCGGCCCGGGCTCCATCTGCACCACCCGTGTGGTCGCCGGCATCGGCGTGCCCCAGGTGACGGCTGTGGCGGACTGCGCGGAGGAGGCCGACAAGCACGGCATCCGTGTCATTGCAGACGGCGGCATCAAGTATTCTGGCGATATTGTCAAGGCGATCGCGGCCGGCGGCTCCGTCGTCATGCTGGGCAGCCTCCTTGCCGGTACCGAGGAATCCCCCGGAGCTATGGAAATCTATCAGGGAAGATCCTTCAAGGTTTATCGCGGCATGGGCTCAATGGCCGCCATGGCGGAGGGCTCCAAGGACAGGTACTTCCAGGAGGACGCCAAGAAGCTGGTGCCCGAGGGCGTGGAAGGACGCGTTCCTTACAAGGGTGCTGTGGCCGACACCATCTTCCAGATGATCGGCGGCCTGCGTGCCGGTATGGGCTACTGCGGTGCACCGGACATCGATACGCTTCGCAGAGAGGGCCAGTTTGTGCGCATCACCAACGCTGGCCTTCTGGAAAGCCATCCGCACGATATCTTCATCACCAAGGAAGCGCCGAACTATTCGAGCCGGAGCGCCGAATAAGCATAAGAAAATCCTCGCCGGAACAGCTGTTCCGGCGAGGATTTAGTTTTCTTTGAATCCAAGGTTGATAAGACGCTCAAGCAGCTGCGGCCAGATCCTCTCGTCACACAGGTACCGCTCGCCCCGTCTCCAGGTGAGAAGGGACAGCATCCTTTCCTCCCCAAGCGGGAGCGCTGCGCGGGGGAGGAAGGAGATGAGTGACTCCTCCTTTTCCGCCTCGAGGATCGGGGGATGGCGGCGCATCGCCTGGAGGCGCGCATAGGCGGCAAGTCCGCTCTCCTCAAGAAAGGCGGGAATGCGCCGGATCTCCTCTTTGTAGACCACACAGGTGAGTGCCTTCCCGGTCATGTCCCGGCCCTCGGCCAGCAGCAGCCCCTTCCACGGAGGCCTGCGGGCATCGTGGTACCAGGTGTGCGTACCGCCGAAGGTCAGGTACTCCAGTGTAAGTAGCGGCTCAGTGACAGGCTCGCTTCGCATATAGAGCTCGACGAGGAAATCCTCCGAGGTCGAAGGCAGGTCCAGGGCGAGGGTCCAGTCGGTTTTCTTCTTCGGGGTCTTCAGGGAAAAGGAGCAGGCACCGGAAACGAAATCGATGCGGCCAAAGGGCGGGGAGGAGAGCAATGTAAGCTCCCCATAGGCCAGGGAGGTGGCGGGCGGCGCGAGGAGCCCCGATTCATCGGTGAGGAAAAAGCCGTTCTGGCAAAGGGCTTGCAGGGCCGATTGAATGAGGGCCTCCAGGTTTTCCGTCTCGGGAAAGAGCGGGGACAGCTTGGCGAGGGTTTCGGAGGCAAGAGATGCCATCCGCTTGGGCGTGTCCTGTGAGGCCAGTGCGGGCAGCCATGCGGCGGCTGCACTGAAGGCGACGCGGCGAGCGTACTCCGCGTCTGTCTCCTTCTTCGTCCTCTGGATACCGAGGGACTGCGCGAGGGCAGCAAGGGCAAAGTCGTTCATAGATCCTCCACACCCAGGCGGGCGATGAGTGCGCTGCGTTCACTGTCCATGAGATGCTCGGAGGCGCGGATACACTCCAGAGCGTGCGCACTTTCGCCAAGGGTGAGCAGGAGCGGCGCAAGGACCTCGCTTACATGGGTGCACTTTCCCATGCGCACATCCATATGCAGCGTGGCTGCGAGCGAGGCAAGCAGCTGCTCCATGCGCGCGAGGGAGGAGAGCATGAAAGGCGGACGGAAGGTGTTTCCGAAAAAGGCGCGGGTGAGGGTACCGTCCGCGTCTCCCGCTTTGGCGCGCACCTGCTCTAGGGCGCTGCGGACATTGGGAAGGGCGGTATCGGGAAGCACGGTCGTCTGAAGCAGGGTGTCGGCATAGACCGGGAAGCATGCGGTAAACAGGCTCCTGGACTCCAGGACAAGCGATTCTGCGTGGCGCACGGTATAGAGGACAAGCGCGTCGGTGCGGAGACGTTCCCCGGCACTGCGGACGACGTCATAGCTTTCCCCGAATGCGTCCTCAAAGACGATGACCGGCAGGCCGGACAGGGCATTCACAAGGTCATCTGCCGAGGCATGGGCGCGGATTTCGCGCACATGGGCTGGCTTCCGTCCTGTGCTTGTCAGGGCGATGGCATCTGCCATGGTCAGGGCGGTATGGCCTACGAGCACGAGCTCCTGGCGGCAGGCATAGGCGGCGAGGGACAAAAGGGCTAGCTCGGAAGCGAGCTCCTCCCCGCACAGCTTGGTCCAGAAGGGCTGGATGGTCTTCCAGGCGGGAGACAGGGAGGCATCCTTAGGCGGGGTGTCCGGAAGGTCCAGGAGGAAGGCGGAGGGCAAGGCAGGGACCGTCTGCGGTGCCTGCGTTCCCTGCGCAGGCGCACCGAGCAGGGAGAGTGCGGGATTTTCGCGGTATTCGGTGATGCGCTTCTGGATCTCTTCCTCCACCTGCTTGGCAAGCTTTTGCTTGTCCGCGGTCTCCAGGCGTGCCTCCTCCAGCGCCTTCTCGGCCTCCTTCTGCCGCTTCAGAATGCGCTTGAGGTTGCCTTCGGCCTGCTGTTCGGCTTCCTTTTGGCGAGTGCGCACATTTTCCAGCTCATGCTCGGCGGTGCGAATGGCGTCATTGACGCCCTCCAGCTTACTCTTGGCCTCACGGATGAGGGCCTCGTTGTCCCGCTCAAAGCTGGCGGCGAGCTGGGACTGCAGCTGCTCCACCAGGGGCGTCTCATAGGAGATCATGGCATCGAGGATGGGAAGCACATTCTTGTCATCCTCCAGGCGCAGATCGATATGCTGAAGATAGCGGCTGACGAGCTCCTGGGCCTTATCCTCGGGTACGGAAAGGCGGGCGGAGACGGATTCTACGAGGGAGGGACTCTTCAGCTTCCCGATCGCGTTTCCTATGAGGGATTTTTCCCTGCGGGAGAGCATTTCCGACGCCACAGCGCGGATCTCCTGCCCGATGACCGTGGCGACTTCATCCATCTGCGAGCGCGTCGGGATCTCCTCGGTCAATTGAAAGCGTGAAGGCGCAACCAGGCAGCGTCTTTCATCGTACATGGCATAGCGGCAAATGCAGGGCAGGGAATCGGCGGGGACATTAAGAATGCCGACCTTGAGGGTGGCGGCCTTGGCGGAGAGACTGTAGCCCTGGCGCGTCTTACGGATATCGTCCTTGCCGAGGTAGACACAGGGTGTGTGCTCTCCCGCTTCCCCGAGGAGAAGAATCAGGTCATGGTTCCCACGGTAACTGTCGGAGATGTTCCAACCGTGGGCGAATGCTTGAATGACCATCTCCGGGCTGTCTATGCCGCTGGGAAGGACCTCCACCCAGGGGACAGAGCTCGGTGTGACCTTGGTGCGGTCCTTTCCGTACTGCTGCTCCACGGTCCATTCGAAGACCCCGATATCGCCGACCTCCAGAAGATCAAGGTGGGTGTTGATATACAGGATATCCCGCGCGGTGTCATGAAACTCCTGCCCGACCTCGTAGTCGTAGGCGACAAAGGCTGTCCCGTTCCAGTCGGCGATGCGGTTGAGTATGGCGGAGCGTTCGTCGAGCTTGGAGACGTAGCACAGGGAGATAATCTGGTCTGTCATAGGGCAGGCTTTCCTTTCGCAATGTTTTCGAGGGCACGGAGGACGCCGAGCGGGGCCGTGCCTGAGGTGAAGGCGCGAAGCAGGTGCATATAGTCCGCGGAGGCGGGATCAAATCGGGTGAGGATCCAGGCATAGCGTCTGGGCAGGGGAATGGGACGCCCTCGCCAGGCTGTCTTAGGAAGAGAAGCAAATGAAGGCGCAGGATCGGGCACCTCTTCCGTATCCGGGGAGGAAACGTCCTCGGCAGTGAAGACCTCGTCTTGCGCTGGAGCTTCCTCGTATGCTTCCGGGGCTTCGGCAATCGGAGATTCCTCTGCGGGGACATCGTCCGCGAAATCCGCGTTATCGGTCGGTACTTCCTCCGGGAAACCCTCGTCAAACATCAGGTCTTCCTCCAGGGTATCCACGCAGAAGGGAGCCGAAGTTTTCGCGGGAGGCACAGTAACGGGTGTCGCCGCGCTATCCCGGAGCTCTTCCTTGGTGCGGCGTTCTTTGGGGACTCTGCTCTTTGGCGGCGAGGGGAGGGATAAATCGACGAACTTGCCGTCAAAATGCAGCTGACGGGCGAGAAGGATGCCCTGACGGATAAGGAGGCGAGTTCCCTCGCGAAGGCCCTCGATCTTTACCCTCTCTCCCGCAGGAAGCTTCCAAGTGCCGCGAAGGCCATAGGGGTCATACAATTCCGCTTTGCCATGGACGGCAGAGAGGAGATACAGCGTTCCCGAGAGGGGGAGCGTCGCCTTGTCGTCCGGGGAATCGTAGGGGACTCCGTCGGGTTCGGTCAAGGTGAGGGCGGGCAGGGCAGTTCTTCCGGCCTTTTCCTCGCTGAAGGCAAGTGTGCAGGAGGCGGAGGGCCAGAGAAGATGTACGTGTGTCAGCTTCTTTTTCCTCTCCAGGCGGAACAGTGTGGTCTCCACATCCGGCTTGATGCGCTCTTGCACGCTTCCGCCCTTGTCCGGCTCCAGACGGATCTTGGGCATGCCGGCGACTTGCAGGAAATGGATGCCAGGCGCGGTAAAGAAGGTATCCTTCTCCCGCCTGGCAGGCGGCCAGAGGAGGGAGAGGGAGGCAGGAACAGGGGAAACTTCGGGGGACTGGGCCTCTTTGGGCGCGGCTGTCGCCTTTTTTTCGGGGCTCCGGGGTTTCGTTTGGGTGCGGTCTTTTTCCTCGCGCTCGGGCGCAGAACTTTCCTCGCTGCCTTGCGCAAAGGCGGCCCGGAGCTTCTGCAGCGTTTCGTCTGTGCGGTCCGGGAGCTTTAGCCGATAGAGCGTATAGCCCCCGGAGGTCTTGCCGAGCACTTCCTTTTCGGCAAAGCGCGGCATGTGCTTGCCGGACAGCTTTGTGAGGACAAGCAGCGTAAGATCTTCGGGGGAGATGGCGGCATGGATATCCGGTACCCGTCTTCCGCCTGCGCTTTCAAAGAAAAGCGTCTCATCTGCTAGGGGCGCAGGCACAGCGCGCCAGGGCAGCGGACAGACGCCTTCCGGGAGATAGAAAATGCGAAAGCCCAGGAGGGCATCCTCGGGAAGGGGCAGCCAGAGCATTTGGGACGGCACATACTCCAGATCGGAGAGATTCAAACGCACAAAGCCGTGCGACGAATCCTGAATCCGGAACTGCAGTCTTCCCTCTATGGCCGCGCGGTAGTTCTCCGGGCTTACGGGCGGGAGGCCCAGCTCCAGGGTGAAGGTACCCGGCGCAAGACGGATGCGGTATTCGGAAAGCTCGGCGGTTGCGGAAGCTTTCTGTTCGCTTAGCCGAAGGGCACAGAGCGTGTCGTGGTTTGGATCCTCGTGGAGAAAGCAAGCGGGCGAGGAAGGTGTTGGCGGGGAGAAGGCGAGATACCTTCCGCAAGCGATGCAGCGGAAGCGGTCATCGCGCTCCTCCGGGTTTTCCGCACCCGAAAAAAGCAGAGCCATATCATCTGCGGTGGTTTTCTGCCAGGGATGGCGGTCATCCTGGCGCCACCATGCACTTGTCAGCATCGGCTCTGCCTCCTATATAAGATGTGGGATTTGGTCTCTAACTATGGACAAAGATAGGCGCAATGCACGGATCTGTCAAGAAGGAAATGCGCATGCGTGCCGCGGGGGAAAACAAGAAGAAAAAGGACATCAGAGGAGTGTGCGGTCTCTGATGTCCTTATGCGTTATATGGCCGGGGCGGCAACGTTTGTGTGACGTCCCGTGATGGGATGACGGGCGAGGTAGAGGTCCTCGCTGAGTGCGGCTTCCACACGTATGTAGATTTCCTCAGGCGTAGCGATGCGGAGGGTCGGATGACCGCAGTCAGGGCAGCAGGCGGGTCTGGTGCCCGCAGAAAAAGTGTAGAGACATTTTTGTCAGGTAAAGAATTTCATGTGTACCTCCGAGAAAAGTCATCAGGCAGTTTTCTGGACGTAATAGCGGCTGTTATCGGTAAAACGGTATCCGGCGTAGGCGCGGCGCACATCGATGCCAAACCAGCCGAGGAGGCCCATCATGATCGCCTGGGGGAGAGAGCGGTCAATGCTGACATAGACGTACTGTCCGTCGGCTGCGGCATCCACGCGGGCACCGTCATAGAGGAAGGAATAGACCGGACCGCCGCCGGCGCGGGGATAAAGACGAGCAGGATCGAACATGGGATACCTCCTGTGCATAATCTTTTTGGCATTACGAGGGCTGCCAGCTGGCGATCTCCTCGCGCATGAGTTCAGTGAGTGTGTCAAGCGTCTTTCCGGAGGGAAGATCCGCCTCCTGGACGATGCCCAGGACGACACCATGGATGCGTACCGCATCGTCCTCGGTCTTCTCTCCGAAGGGATAGTCGGGATTGACGGAGTAGAGTGTCATGTCCGCTCCCAGTCGCTTGATGACAGCCCCGTCATTGGTGGAGCAGACGACGTCCTGACCGGGTCTTGCGCTGTCCGCGTAGCGGATGTAGACCTGGCAGCCGTCGGGATAGACGGGCTCCATGCTGTGCCCGCTGACCCGGATCACGGCATCTGCCTTTTCGCTGAGGAGGTTCCTGCGGATGATCATGCACTCGGGGGAGGCTTGATCGGTGAAGAGGTTGCCCGTACCTGCGGCGGCAGCTGTCTCAAAGAAAGCAATCAGGCGGTGCTGCCCCTGGAGCAGATGATCTTCATCCGCGCGTTCCTTTTCCTCCTCCTCGGTGAGGGAGAGAAGAAGCTTTGCCACAATGCGCTTCCCGGATTGTT
>JAFUZB010000004.1 GCA_017476845.1 Clostridia bacterium | reverse complement strand
GCCGGTGAATAAAAGGAAGGATCTCCTCATTCCCGGGATCGGGTGTCACATAGTAGAGGCGTAGCGTGGGCCCGAAGCGGCGCATGTCGCGCATGATCTCCACCATATCTCCGGAGAGATAGGAGGAGATGACGACCGTGGCACCCACGCCGCGAAGCCGCCTTTTCTCCATCAGTAGGACCTCCTCAAAGCTGCTTCCCTCCCGCATAACCAGGCGGGCGAGATGCTCTGCCACGAGGGTTTCCCCCATCCGGCTGTTGGTCTCGGTGGGCTGGACGCCCATGAGCGGCAGATGCAGGGTGTGGTCCCTATGCATCTCACAGAGCATGACCGAAAGTGCGGTTTCCAGGAGCGCGTCGCGCAGTCCCGGGGAGTCATTGGCCCTTGGCACCTCGCAGTCCAAAAGCACCAGGGCATCGGGAAGCACAGGCTCATCAAAGCGCCTGACGAGCAGCTCCTGCTTGCGAAGGCTCAGCTTCCAGTGGATCTTCTTCATGGGATCCCCGCTCTGATAGGAGCGGATATCGGCAGGGCTGGTGATGTCCTCCGTCGCCCGCGCCATGGTGCCAAGGCCCGCATCCAGCTGGGCATAGGCAAGGGGCGTGACCTCAAAGGGGACGGGAAGAACCAGAAGCTCCTGGGAGGAGACGAACTGCGGCAGGGATCTTCGGAAAAGGCCGAAGAGATCGACGACCTCGCATTTTTCGATCCCGGGCGTCAGGACGCCTGCGTGCAGGGACGGAATCGGGAGAACATAGCGCACTTCCTGGGAAGTACAGGGAATCTCCATCACCTGGGCCTCCTCGCCGGGAAGGATCCGGACGTGAAGCACAAGCGGGGCGACCGGAAGAAAGCTCTTCATGGCCCCTGCGATCTCCATCTGCGTCTCCTCCCCACGCCTCACGCGCTCATCGCGAAGGCTGGCCGAGAGACGGACATCCCTGGAGGCGAGCAGGACGGAGAGCAAGGCATACAGGAGGGTGCCAAACAGGAGACAGGCGGGTGCAAGGAAGGCGGCGCTCCCCGTGGCGAAGGCCAAAAGGAGGAGAAACGCGGCACCGAAAAAGACGTAAAGCGCGGTGCGGGTCATAGGCGGACGGGCACGCTCACCGCGTGCAGGATGCGGGTGAGAATCTGGGCACTGCTCGCACCCTTCATGCGCGCATCGGGATTGAGCACAACGCGGTGCGCGACGACAGGGAGGAACATGCGCTGGACATCCTCGGGGGTAATATAGTCCCTGCCGCTTAAGAGGGCATAGGCCTGTGCCGCGTGTACCAGGGCAATGGCGGCGCGGGTGGAAGCGCCCAACTGCAGCACCGGCTCCTGGCGGGTGGCTGCGGCGAGGGTAGCGACATAGGAGCGGACCTCGGGGGAGGCATAGACCTTCTGGACCATGGATTGCATAGCCACGATGTCTGCCCCGCTGCACACGGGATAAAGGGTTTCCATGGGATGCTGCGGACCGGAGTAGCGCTCCAGCACATCCATTTCCTGCTCAATGGTCGGGTAACCCATGGAGATGCGCAGGAAGAAGCGGTCCATCTGCGCCTCCGGCAGGGGATAGGTGCCCACGAAGTCCCCGGGGTTCTGGGTGGCGAGCACCATAAAGGGCTGAGGGAGCGGATGGGTGACGCCGTCCTCGGTCACCTGGTGTTCCTCCATGGCCTCCAGAAGCGCCGACTGGGTCCTGGGACTGGTGCGGTTGATCTCGTCGGCCAGCACGATCTGGCTCATGACGGCGCCCTCGCGGTACTCCATATCGCCGGTGCGGAAATTGACGAGCGTAAACCCGGTCACATCGCTGGGCATGAGATCGGGGGTAAACTGAATGCGGCGGAACGAGCAGTCCAGCGAGCGTGCCAGGGCGCTGGCCAGTGTGGTCTTGCCCACGCCCGGGACATCTTCAATGAGCACGTGTCCCCGACACAGAAGGGCGATGAGTGCAAGCTCAATGGCGTCCTCCTTGCCGACGATCACCTGGCTGATCTGCTGCCCGATCTGGGCAATCAGGGTTCTGGGTTCTATCATACGGGACCTCCCGGTAGCTTCGAGACTCGCCCTGCGATGCAGGGCATGTTTCAGTATACGCAAACGAAGGAGAAGAGTCAAAGAATCCCGCGCTTCCGGGCACATCCAGACACATCCGCCCAGACACATCCGCATCTTTCCGTTCTTGACGGCAAAGGGTCCTTTCAGTAGAATCCACACGAAATGAAGATCAAGGGACTGAGGCATTGTGTGGAATCCGGTACTCGATATGCTCTCCAAGGAATTCTATGTTTCCGGCGAGGCGATGAGCAATCAGCTGGGCATCACCCGCATGGCGATCTGGAAGAAGATCGAAGCGCTGCGCGAACAGGGATGGCGCATCGAGAGCGGTGCGAAGAAGGGGTACCATCTGGAGATGGGAGACAGAATCGAGCCTGAATTGTGGAGATGGCGTCTTCTGACACAGTGGTGCGGGAAGGCCGAAATGTTCTATCAGACCGAGGTTGACTCCACCAACCGCGTGCTCAAGCAGCTTGCGCTGGAGGGCGCAGGGAACGGGAGCGTGGCCCTGTGCGAGCGCCAGACTGCCGGACGCGGACGCCTGGGCAGACAGTGGATCTCGGAGCCCGGCGTGGGACTGTGGCAGTCTGTGCTGCTGCGTCCGTCGCTTCGACCCTCACAGGCGCCGCTGCTCACCTTTGTCGCTGCGATCTCCATGGCGCAGGCATTGGAAAAGAACGAAGTGGACCGCGTGCGGATCAAGTGGCCCAACGATCTGGTGCTGGACGGAAAGAAAATCTGCGGCATCCTTAATGAAGTCAGCTGCGATCCGGACACCATAGAGTATGTGGTCCTCGGCGTGGGACTGAATGTGAAGCATGGCGCGATTCCGGAGGGCTTGGAAAAGACTGCGGGGAGCCTGGAGGATGCGGGCTTTACCGTGCTTCGGCGCGATATCATGGTGTCCTATCTTGAGTGCCTGGAGAGAAATGTCGATATTGTGGAGCGCAAGGGTTTTGGCGCGCTCACGCAGACGTATGCCGGATACTCGTGCACCTTCGGAAGCGATGTGGAGGTTATCGGCCAGAGTGAGCGCTTTACCGGAGAGGCCAAGGGCATGGACGAGAGTGGTGCACTGCTCGTGGAGGATCCGGCAGGCGTGATACATCGTGTGATGGCGGGGGATGTCTCCGTGCGTGGGGTCATGGGCTATGTCTGAGATGGGACTTGGATTGGATCTGTGCGAGATCGCGCGGATGGAGGAGAATATCCGACGTGAGGGTTTTCTCAAAAGGGTGTTCACGCAATCCGAACAGGCGTATGCCGATGAGCGCGGCGCCATGCGCGCTTCCTCGTATGCGGCGATGTGGGCGGCTAAGGAGGCCTTCAGCAAAGCGCTGGGCACAGGCATCATCTTTCCTATGACCGATGTAGAGGTGCTCCATGAGGACGGACGGCCGGGCTATGCGATCCACGGTGAGGCCGGGAAGCTATTGAGGGACAGGAAAGCCCTGCTGAGCCTCACCCATGAAGCGGGTATGGCCGGCGCCGTTTGCATGATTCTGTAAAGGTGTATTGCACGGCTGCATGCAAGGGATGTAGGCTATGTCGAATCGAAAGCATCACATCTTCTTACGGTCATCCGCAATCCGAGCAAGATTAAGAGCAGATACAACGCATTTCACAAGAAGAAAGCCAACCGAGCATATCACTCGGTTGGCTTTCTTCACTATGTGTGGAGGAAACTTAAGTTTCTTCATTGCCATCGCGCAAGGCTTTCAACAGCTTATGGTCTGCGTACAGCCTGCGCGGTTGGCTTCAGACGCTGACCAATCACTTGATCGTGATGCTGTACTTGACGCCGGGTGTGGGCGTGGGGGAGGCTGTAACCTCGGGCGCTGCCGTTTCTTCGGGCACCACCGTTTCTTCAGGTACCGCAGTTTCTTCAGGTACTGCCGTTTCCACAGGGGTTTCAGTCACTTCCATTTCCGGAAGCGGAATCTCGGAGGGCTCTGGCGCAGGGGTGGAGATCGGGATGGGCGTGGAGAGCTCCTTCTCATAGATCTTCTCCAAGGTTGCCACATCGGCCACACCGGTCTGCTTGAGTCCATGATCCTTCTGGAAGCTGCGCACGGCATTGAGTGTACCGTTGAGGTAGGTGCCGGAGCACTTTCCGGTATAGTAGCCGAGCTCGGTGAGCTTCTTCTGCAGCCAGAAGACCGCCTCGGAGGCATCGTTCTTCTGGAGCTTGGTGAGGGGAAGCGGCGGCTGTGCACCGGAGACATAGATCGGCTCAGCCGTGGGCTGCGGCGTTTCCACAGGCAGCATGTTCTTCTTGTTGAGTGCAGGCTTGGCAACCGATGCCTTGAGCTCGGGATCCTCGGGCAGCTTGTCGGTGATGGTGACCACGGTGCCCTTGCCTACATTATCATAGACCCACTTGGCGTCACTGACCAGGAGACGGATGCATCCATGCGAGGCGCGGGAACCGAGATTGTAATAGCTCTTCTGGGAGAGGGACATGGTATCCACGCGCGAATATATCACGGAGTGGAAGGCAATGGCGGAGGTGATCTGTGTCCAGTACTGCGCATAGTCCTTCCAGGTGGGGAAGTAGCACCATCTGGCCTTCTTGCCGTTGAGCACGAACTCGCCGATATCACTGGGATTTTTCTTGGTGCCGGTGGAGCAGATCATCTGGCGCACGACAACGGTGTATTCACCCTCAGCGTCCCTTGAGTAGACGGTCACGACCTGATTGGTGACGTCCACAGTGATATGGAAGGGAACGGGCTCGGGAGTGGCGGAGGGCATCGGGGTATCACCGGGTTTTACGACATTGGCGGAGTTAAACAGGGCATCCCAGGTCTTCTGTCCGACCACACCGTCGACAGTGAGTGCGTTCTGGGTTTGGAAAGCCTTGACGGCATTGCGTGTGTTGCCCTGGAAGTTGCCGGAGATGGGGCCGTCATAATAGCCTAGATCGGTCAGACGCTGCTGAATGAGCTTGACGTTCTTTCCGGAAGTGCCGTAGGCGTAGCGCTTGGTGTACTTGACGGTGGGGAGGGCATCGGGATTGTCGCCGTCGATGATGTCATCATCCTTGTCGGGCTCGGGGGTGACCACGGCGGCGCCGCTTCTGGACTTAGCCTGGGCAGAGTAGAGGAGACTCTGGGTTTCCGCATCCGCTTCGCCTGTGGGTTCCTGATCCATCTTGGCCTGGAAGGCATAGACGGCATCAAAGGTGGCGTCCATGTAGTCGCCGGTGATCTTTCCTGTATAGTAGCCCAGAATCGTAAGCCGCGTCTGAAGCCGGGTGACATCGGTACCGCTGGAACCGACGTGCAACGGGCGGTAGAGCGTGGCATACAGAAGCGCCTGCGTGGCGGAATCGGCCTGACCGGTCACCACAAGGTCAAAATCCTTTTGGAAGGCGCGAATGGCCTCCTGTGTGCTTTCGCCGTACCGGCCCGTGATGGAACCGGTATAATAGCCAATCTCGGCCAGATGGGTCTGCAGTTCCTTGACATCCGGACCCATGTCATTGAGTACGAGCAGGCGGGCTTCCTCGTCGGTTTCAAGCAGGTCCCCGGCGGTCGTATCCTCGGCCAAAACCGGGAGTGTCAGAAGAAGCAAGGCAAGCAGCAGTGCACAGAAACGCTTCACAATATCTCACCTCGTCACAAAATATATCAGAAATATCATAAACATTCTATAAAAGCACATAGAAGTGCCGAATGAGTGTAATAGAATAGATAGCAATTCTCAAGAGGAATTCACTGTTTTGATACATAGGGGAGAGGAAGGGACGTTCTGGAAACGGGTGCACCAGGGAAAGAGGAGAAAGACGGACATTTCTTGAGTACAAGGAAAAAACATTCGGAAAAAGGCCGAATCCGTTGACAACGTCCTTTAGGCCATGCTAGACTTTTGCCAGTTCTGAAGGAAAGGAGTTGCGAGCCGTGAAGTATGTGCAGAGCTGTATGTCCATGATGATGTGCATGTGCCGCATGTGCATGTTTTGTCATACCATGGGCTCGATGAATTCTCCGCGGAACAAATGATTTCCGAAAAAGTTGGGAGGATGGCATCGACGCCATCCTCTTTTACTTTTTGTAAATGGGAGATATCCGCCTGCTTCTTTCCCCGTCCTTGACGTAAGTGCAGTCAAGGCGAGGGTGAGGCATGCAAGATACTTCCCGGGAACCCATGCTACCTATTTCAGGTTGGACCATATCAAATGAAAAGGAGATCTTCCCATGAAAAAGCTGACCGCTATCGTACTCGCACTCGTTCTGGCGCTGACCGCCGCTCTGGCCCTGGCCGACACCGTGACCATCGCCGTCCCCAACGACCCCACCAATGAAGGCCGCGCCCTGCTGCTTCTCCAGGCCAACGGCATCATCACCCTGAAGGAAGACGCCGGCATCACCGCTACTGCAGCCGACATCGTATCCTCCATCGTGGACATCAAGTTCGAAGAAGTCGAAGCTGCCATGCTTCCCAACGTGCTGGCTGATGTGGACTATGCCATCATCAACAATAACTATGCGCTGGATGCCGGCCTGAATCCCGTGAAGGATTCCCTCATCAAGGAAGGCTCCGACTCTCCCTATTCCAACGTGCTCACCGTCAACGAAGGCAACGAGGATGCGGACGCCACCAAGGCTCTGGTCGCTGCCCTGAACAGCAAGAAGGTTGCCGATTACATCACCGAGACCTATGACGGCGCTGTGATCTCCGTTGTCGACGAACCCGGTGACGGTTTCGATCCCGATGTGGACTATGCCGCGCTTGCCGGCACCACCATCTCTGTGGCTGCTTCTCCCACTCCCCATGCCCAGATCCTGGCTGTAGCCGCCGAGATCCTCAAGGAAAAGGACATCACCCTGGACATCATTGAGTATGCCGACTATGTGCAGCCCAACGTAGTCGTCGATTCCGGTGAAGTGTTCGCCAACTACTTCGCTCACTATCCCTATCAGGAGAACTTCAATGCCGAGAACGGCACGCACCTGGTGAATGTGGCTCCCATCCACGTCGAGCCCATGGGCCTGTATGCCGGCAAGCAGGCTGACCTGACTGCTCTTGGCAAATAAGTCAAAAAGCCTTATGATGGAGAGGACGCACCGCAGGGTGTGTCCTCTCCATTTCTGTAAGCCGCAAGCCGGGGCAGAAACAAGCGGCCCGGGCAAGGAGGATATGGCATGATCGAACTCAAGAACCTATCCAAGAGCTTTATGACCTCCGATGGACAGGTGGATGCGCTGCGCCATGTCAATCTGACCATCCAGGATGGTGACATCTACGGGATTATCGGTATGTCCGGCGCCGGGAAAAGCACGCTGGTACGCTGCATCAACATGCTCGAGCGTCCCACGGAGGGCAACGTCATCATGGACGGACGGGACCTGGGAACCCTGGCCAAAGGGGAACTGCGCGACATGCGCCGTCAGGTCACCATGATCTTTCAGGGATTCAACCTGCTCATGCAGAAGACCTGCCTGCAGAACGTCTGCCTTCCGCTGAAATGGGCCAAGGTGCCCAAGAAGGAAGCGGAGGAAAGAGCGCGCGAATTGCTGCGGACAGTGGAGCTCCCCGACAAGGCCAACGCCTATCCGGCACAGCTCTCCGGCGGACAGCAGCAGCGCGTGGCGATTGCCCGCGCCCTGGCTACCAATCCGCGGGTGCTCTTGTGCGATGAGGCGACAAGCGCCCTGGATCCCAAGACAACACATCAGATCCTGGAGCTGATCCGGGACATCAACCGCAAGACCGGTATCACCGTGATCGTTATCACCCACCAGATGAGCGTGGTGCAGGAAATCTGCAACCGGGTAGCTATCCTGGAAAACGGCACGGTGGTGGAGGAAGGGGAGGTTAGTGCGGTCTTCTCCAATCCCCGCGCGGAGGCTACGCGCAATCTCGTCTATCCCGAAATGGCCGAGGCCAGGGAGCATATCGGCGGAAACGGACAGACGGTGCGTGTCATCTTTAACGGCGCGGAAGCCGCACGCACGCCGCTGCTTGCGCAGATGGCGATGGATGAGCATATCGCCGCATCAATTCTTGCAGCGAGTACGCGCTCTGTGGGGGACAAGGCGTACGGCTATATGAACCTGGAGATCCCGGGCGGCCCGGACGAGCTGGCCCGCGCGGTCAAGTATTTACGCAAGGTCAAGGATGTGGCCGTCCAGGTGGATGTCGAGTATCCCGCGAAAGGAAGTGACGAAGAATGAACCAGTTTCAGCGCGCTTTTACCCCTGAAAGCCTTCAAGAGGCCTGGCAGATCGCCGTCAGGGATTTCCCGCAGGGATTGTGGGATACGGTGTATGTCACGCTCCTGGCGACCTTCTTTGCCATTGTGATCGGACTTCCGCTGGGCATGCTTTTGGTCGCAGGTGATGAGCACGGCATTCATCCGATGCCGCGCCCCTTGATGAAGGTCATCAACGTCATCATCAATTTCCTTCGCTCTGTGCCTTTCCTCATTCTGATTGTCATGGTCATCCCGCTGACCCGCCTGATTGTCGGTACCTCGGTGGGTACGACAGCCTCGATCGTGCCGCTTGTGATTGCCGCCTTTCCCTTTGTGGCAAGACTGGTGGAGACGAGCCTTCGCGAGGTGAGTCCGAATATTATTGAGACCGCGCAGTCCATGGGAGCCACGCCGATGCAGATCCTGCTTGGGGTGATGCTTCCGGAATCGGTCCCGAGCCTGATTGACAATTTCACCCTGGCGATCACCACGATTCTCGGCTATACCGCCATGAGCGGCGCCATTGGCGGCGGAGGCATCGGCAAGATTGCCATCATGACGGGCTATAACCGCTACAAGTATGCGGTCCTGTATATGGCCGTGATTGTCCTGGTTATTCTGGTGCAGATCTTCCAGAACTTCGGTTCCTGGCTGTCCAGAAAATGCGATAAGCGGCTGAAGCATTGAGAAAAAAGAAAGATGGCAGGCATATCCTTCGGGGTGTGCCTGCATTTTGTTCTTCTTGTGCACTGAAAGGACAGACAAAGTGCATCTGTCGCTTCTGGCAGGCAAGGAAAGCGGGCATTTGCGCCCTTTTCCGGCAAAAGACGTGCCAAGATCGGTACAGGAGGAGGGGAAAATGGGGATTGCACGGGGAAAAAGAATCGGATATAATCGTGTCAAGGGTACAGAAATACTCAAGGAGGTTATTCCCATGATTCAGATTATTGCTGGTCTCAAGGGTTCCGGAAAAACCAAGCGCCTGATTGA
Organism: Clostridia bacterium; assembly: GCA_017476845.1. Taxonomy (GTDB): domain Bacteria; phylum Bacillota; class Clostridia; order Christensenellales; family Aristaeellaceae; genus UBA2943. Next base: position 2,029 of record JAFUZB010000004.1, on the reverse strand, counting down.
CATGACCAATGCGACTGCCACCGAGGGCGTCAATGATGTGATTTTCCTTGATGATGACAACCGTTATATGTTCGATATCGATCACAAGGTCCGCTTTATCAATGCGGGCGAATATCATGTGCATACGCCTGATATGTTTGTGGGATTCATCTCCGGCATGCTGAGCCAGAACTTTGATGTCGGCACGATCTTCATCGATGCATTTACCAAGCTGTGCAAGACGGATCTTAACGAGTCCGCGGGTATTTTCCAGTCGCTTGAAGAACTCAGCGCGAAGCACAATGTGAATTTCGTTCTTTCCGTGAGTGCTGATCCCGAAGCTTTGCCTGAATTTGTGAAGAAATACCTGATCTGACGTGCGTCAGACAGGCCACGTGGGACGGTGGCGAAAGCTGCTGTCCCCGTTTTTTTGATAATGTTTGGAGGTTTGACCATGTCCTATTTTTCCACCAGAGGAAATGCCTGTGTCACCGCATCTCAGGCTATTCTTGCAGGCATAGCCGCTGACGGTGGGCTCTATGTGCCGGCCATGTTCCCGCCCTTTTCCATGAAGGACATTGAGGATATGGCCTCCCTGTCATACGAGGAGCGGGCCGTCAAGGTCTTGAGCACCTATCTGGAGGACTATACGCACGCAGAGATCGTCGAGAGCGTGCAGGCTGCCTATGGGGACGGGCATTTCAATGATCCTGCGGTAGCGCCGCTCAAGAGGCTGGATGCCAACACCCATGTGCTGGAGCTCTTCCATGGACCGACTTTGGCCTTCAAGGACATGGCGCTGCAGCTTCTTCCCCAGCTGATGACGCGTGCCGCGAGAAAGAACGGGGAGAATCGCGAGATTGCCATTCTGGTTGCGACAAGCGGCGACACGGGCAAGGCAGCATTGGAAGGCTTCCGCAATGTGCCGGGAACGAGCTGCACCGTATTTTATCCGCTCGACGGGGTCAGCGAAGTGCAGCAGCTTCAGATGACCACAACCGATGGAAACAATACGCATGTCATCGCCGTGCGCGGCAATTTCGACGATGCGCAGACGGGTGTCAAGCAGCTGTTCGGCTCAGAGGATTTTATAGGGAGCATGGACGGCATGGGACGTGTGCTCTCCTCCGCCAACAGTATCAATTTCGGACGCCTGGTGCCGCAGATCGTCTACTATTTCAGCGCTTATGCGGACCTCATCGGCTCGGGTGCCATCACCCCCGGGGAAACGGTCAACTTTGTTGTTCCCACCGGTAACTTTGGTGACATTCTGGCGGGACATTACGCCAGAAACATGGGACTGCCCATCGAGAAACTGATCTGCGCCAGCAACCGCAATGACGTGCTGACCGATTTCTTCAAGACCGGTACCTATGACGTGCGCCGCATGTTCTTTAAGACCATGAGTCCTTCCATGGATATCCTGGTTTCCTCCAATCTGGAAAGACTCCTCTATGAGTCCGCAGACCGGGATGGGTCCCTGGTGTCCGTGTGGATGAAGCAGCTCAAGGAGAGCGGAAGCTACAGCATCGGCGACCAGAGAAGGGAATGGATGAATTCTGTTTTCGCCGCAGGCTCTGCCGACGATATCGAGACGGCAGCCGAGATCCGGGATGTCTTCTCTCAGCATGAATACCTGATGGACCCGCACACCGCGGTGGCAAGCCGGGTGCTGCGTGACTACCGTTTGAAGACGGGGGATGAGAAGACAACGGTCATCGTTTCGACGGCAAGTCCCTACAAGTTTGCGCCGGATGTGGCCGCAGCCATCCAGGGCAAGAGCGCCGTGCGCAATCTGGATGCCTTTGCCTGCAGCGAAATCCTGCAGTCGATCTCCGGACTTCCCGTTCCGCCGCAGGTGGAGAAGCTCAAGACCCTTCCCGTAAAGCATGACCAAGTGTGTGACAAGGATACACAGAGTATGGCAGATGCCGTCAAGAAGGCGTTTGCGTAAAAGATACGGCGAGTGCTAAGCAGCACTCGCCGTATTTCATATGACGCCCTTTTTCAGGATGATGTTCGCGTAGGTGTCTTTTTCGCCGCTCATGAT
>JAFUZB010000075.1 GCA_017476845.1 Clostridia bacterium | reverse complement strand
CTACTTTACGGTGAGCCTGGCTACCGATGTGGACGGCAGCAGCGCCGACGCTGTGCTCGTGTGCCTGGATAAGGAAACGGGCAAGCTGGTATGGCACCGTCCGCTCACAGCCTATACCTACTCCAGCCCCGTCGCGGTCTACAATGCCGAGGGCAAAGGATGGATCATTCAGGCTGCAAGCAACGGCATGATTGAGCTCCTCGACGGTATGACCGGCGGCGTGGTCGGACAGCTCAAGATCGAGGGAACGATCAATGCAAGCCCCGCCGTCTATAAGAGTACCATGGTGATTGGTACCCAGGGGAAGGGCACAAGCTACATCTACGGTATTTCCCTGAAGTAAGGATACGGGTAAATACAGGGTTACGAAAAGGACTGTTGCCTTGGCAACAGTCCTTTTCCTGTGACTTCTTTTCAGACCGTGCTCTCCCCAGGCTCGAGCAGGCGGTAGCCGACACCGACCTCGGTGAAGATATAGCGCGGCTGGTTGGGATCGGGCTCAATCTTGTGGCGGATGCTCGCCATATGGACGCGCAGGATCTTGTTGTCTACGCCCGCGCCCGGTCCCCAGAGCTCGCGCAGCATGGCCTTGTAGGTCATCACGCGCCCGGCATGCTTGCCGAGCAAAGCGATAATGCGAAATTCATTGGGTGTCAGATGAACGTACTGCCCTGCGACATAGACACGGTATTTGCGGTAGTCGATCTCCAGGTCGCCGACACGCAGGATCCCGGTCATGCCGATCTCGCTGGACTCGGCGGTCGTCTGGGTATGGCGTATGGCGGTGCGGATGCGGGCCAACAGCTCAATGGCGCCAAAGGGCTTGACGATGTAGTCGTCTGCGCCAAGGTCCAGCGCAGCCGCCTTATCCTCCTCCATACTGCGCGCGGAGATAATGATGATCGGGGTCTTAGTCCAGGAGCGCATGCTCCTAATGATCTCACTTCCGTCCATATCCGGAAGACCGAGGTCCAGGAGCACGCAGTCCGGGCAATGCGAGCATACGACCTGAAGGGCATCCCCTCCGGTGGGGGAAATGAGGACATCGTACCCCTCGGCGGTCAGGGTGGTCTTCAGAAACGTGGTGATGCCCGGATCGTCTTCCACGACAAGAATCTTACTTCGAAGTGCTGCCATGATGCGCCTCCTCTTGGGTCAGGGGGAGAGAAAAGCAGAGTGCGGCCCCGCCGTGTACGCTGTTGCTTCCTGTCAGCGTGCCGCCGTGGGCCATGACAATGGAGCGGCACACGGAAAGCCCGATGCCCATGTTGCGGCGTCCGTCTGCCACACGGGTGCCTGAGGAGGAGATGGTGCCGTCAAAGATGCCCGGGAGAAGGGCGGCGGGAATGCCCGGGCCGTCATCCTCCACGGAGATGTGCACGTCAGTCTCACCTCTATTCAGGTGCAGCCAGATCGCACTTGCCCCGGATGCGTGGGCGGATACATTGTCAAAGAGGTTGATGAGGACCTGCTCACTGAGCATGGGATCCATGGGAATGACCAGGATGTCACCCGAGGGGTCCACGTGGACGGGGAGGATACCGCCGGTTGCGTGGTACTTATGGATCGCGCTTCCGACAATCTCTTCCAGGACCTCCTCCTGCTTGTGGAGCTGCACGGTGTCGCCGCTCAGCCTTGTGACGGAGAGAAGGTTTTCCGTGACGCGCACCAGCCACTGGGCGTCCTGGCGAATGCCGGAGATGAGGGTCGCCTGATCGGCTGGAGAAAGCTTCTGGCTCTCCAGGGAGGAACTTGCCCCCAAGATGGCGGCCAGGGGCGTGCGGATGTCGTGGGCGATGGCGCGCAGGAGATTGGCATGCATCTTCTCCCGCTCCATCTGATGCTTGAGCTCCTCCTGGCGCTTGATGGCGCTGGTGAGGGTGGAGATGATGAGGGAGACAATGAGCATGACAGCGAAGGTGAGGGGATAGCCCGTGTAGGTGATGTCGAAGGTCCAGAAGGGATAGGTGAAGAAGTAGTTGACGCACAGGGTGCCGATGAGCGCTGCGGCAATACCCCAGGCGCTTCCGTGCGTGCATCTCGCGGTAAGGGCTACGGCAAGGATGAAGATGGCCATGGCAAAGGGATTGTTGTCATCATTGATGCGCGAGAGGAGCATGGAGAGAAGGACCGCACCGGTCATGATGAGAAGAAAGCGCAGAAGATCCATGAGATGCTGCCGGGTGCACATGCCTTTCTCCTCCTTTGTGTCATAGCAGGGTCCGCATGATTATAGCAGTTTTTCCGGGATCTTAACGCGCGCAAGGGGCTTGGTCCCCGTTCCTTTCCGAAACCTTAGCAGACAGGCGATGTATGATGGCAGGGATCGCGATGAAAGGGATGTGAAACCATGTACAGCGAGGCCTACGAGGAAGCCCGGAAGGAATTCATCAACTGTCTTTGCATGGGGATCGTCGGTCTGGGGGTGCCGTTTGTCCTTGCCTTCAAGGAGTGGCTGCCGATCATGCGGGCGGAAAAGCGGAAAGCCCTGGAACAGGAAAAGACCGCAAACGCATAAGCATTGCGGCCCAAAAGAAGGGACTGCTGCATAGGCAGCAGTCCCTTTACTTAGGCTTTTTTGATCTGATGGATGGTCTCAATGAGGTAGCTGGTAGCGGCAGCGTAGGCAAGACCTACAGACATCCACAGAAGCCAGATGTCAACCGGGTGTCCCCATGAGGCGAAGAAACCGTGGAAGAAGCCGGCAATGAGAGCGGCAATAAACAGGCACGTGCTTGTCTTTCCCCACCAGTTGGATTTGACGACAATGTTTTTCTTCCCGAGCATAAACAGTGCACCAATAATCAGCGTCATATCCTTAAACATAACCATGATCATGGCACTCCAGGGAAAGACCTTGGCGATGCCGTGACAGATCAGGGCGGAAAGGACAAGCAGCTTGTCGGCCAGGGGATCCATGAGCTTACCGAAGGCGGTGATCTGGTTGGTGGTCCGGGCGATGTAGCCGTCCAGCATGTCGGTCAGGCTGGCGATGCAGAAGACGACCAGGGCGCCATAGGGGTGACCGCTGAGATACAGAATTATGAAGACGGGGACCAGAACGAGCCGAAACATGGTTAACACATTGGGGACATTCCAGGCATCCCGAAAGAGTTCTTTGAATGCTTTTTTCACGGGTGATTTTTCCTCTCCGTTACAGGCGCGCAGGCGTTTGTAACAAGTGCATTATAGCATGCCCTTTGCAACGTGAAAAGAGAACAGACGAACATTTGAAGCCCCAATTGTGACATCCGAGACGAATTGTGACATGTAGGAGGCAGCATGCAGATGCGATAGACGAATCCCCCTGGGAAGGCTATAAGAAAAAGCGGTGAAAGTAAGAAAATCGAGACTTGCTTTTTGTGCATAGAACGAATAGCATACACGTCCGGTGGCTATTATGGTCACCGGGGAGGATTTTCTCTGTGCGTAAGGAATACCTATGGGTCCCCAAGGCGGAGCGCAGCCAGGGACCGGATCATGTGGGGCTGGTACAGCTTGCCATGCCCATGCTTTTGGAGCATGTGCTTCGAACAACGGTCGGCCTCATTGATGTGGCGTTTCTCAGCCGTGTATCCGACAGTGTGGTCAGCGCGGTGAGCGTGGCGAGTCAGTACATTATCCTGTGCATGATCTTTTCTTCCGCTGTGGCGACAGGCACGATCGTATGTATCAACCAGGCGATCGGCATGAAGAATGTCAAGCGGGTCAATCGCCTGGCGACTATTGCGGTGTGTGCCAACATTCTGCTGGGCATTCTGTTCGGACTGATGTTCCGGTTTTGCTCGGGCGGACTGCTGAAAATCATGTCCCTGGAGGCCGCTTCGTTGGATGCGGCCGCGCGCTATATGCGCATTGCCGGAGGTCTCATGGTGTTCCAGTGCGTTGAGATTGTACTCAACAGCCTCTGCCGATCCATGGGGCACACGAGGGCACCGCTGATGATCAATCTGACGGCGAACCTGATCAATATCGTCGGGAACTATATTGCTGTCTTCCACGGGGCAGCACTTGGCATTGATCCGGTGGATGGTGTGGCTTTTGCTACTGTCCTCAGCCGCTTTGGCGGCATGCTTCTGGCAGCCGTGATCTCCGCGCGCGCAGGGGTGCGCATCTCGCTCAAGGAGATGGTTCCCTTCCCCAAGGAGGATCTGAAGCTGGCGCTTTCCATCGGTATCCCGGGCGGACTGAATAACCTGTCCTACTCAGCCAGCCAGCTGGTGACAACGGCCATTGTCGCACTGACGGGCGAAGTGATGGTGGCGACCAAAGTGTATGTGAGCAACCTGGTCGGCTATATCGCCTTGGTGGGCATGTCGTTTGGTCAGGCAAGCACGATCATGGTCGGCTATCGCATCGGCGCGGGAGAGTACCGCGAGGCCAAGGAAATCTGTGCGCTCGTGGTCAGGATCGCGCTGCTCTCCAACATGTTCTTCTCTCTGCTCCTGATTCTGGTACGCACGCCGCTCATGGGACTGTTTACCTCGGATCCGCAGATCCTTGCGCTCTCCGGAATCATTATCATCATGGACTTTGTCGTGGAGATTGGGCGGGCGCTCAACAATACGGTGGCAGGTGCCCTCCAGGCCACAGGGGATGTCAAGTATCAGCTGGTGGTCAACCAGGCGAGCGGATGGATCATTTCGGTGGGCCTCTCCTATGTCCTGGGTGTGCTGTTGCATATGGAGCTCTACGGTGTATGGATCGCCTTTGCCTTAGATGAACTGACGCGCGGTCTGATTCTGCTTCGCAGATGGAAATCGGACCAGTGGATGCATGGCGCAGAGGTGCGAAGGAAGATTCTTGCCAAGTAAAGTGGCTGAAAGTCAAGAAACGGTGTCTGCAGAATCAGTAGAATCTGCAGACACCGTTTTTCTCATGGGTAGCGGGTTTATTTGGACTGTGCAAAGAGCCAGTCACGGACGGCTGTGAGACGGTAGGCGTAGTCGAAGGAGGTCATGTGTTCGCCTGCGGGGCTGTTCCCTGTGGATGCGCCATCAAGCGTTGAGCCCAGGGTGAAGGTGATGAAGTTGGCACGGTTGCCTTCCTCAAGGAGCGCCTCAACTTGCGCATCCTGAGACTGTGCGTCATCCTGCGCGCTCCACTGGGCGTGACTGTAGGGAACCTGGTCCTTCTCAAACAGGTCCAGGAGTTCTGTCTGACCGGCAGAAGCCTTGGGATCCCCGGCGGCGACAATGTAGAAGAAGGTATCCCCCTCAAGCACCTTCATCTGACTGATGTCCCACTGGCTGCCGACAAACAGGGAGGCGGCAAAAAGATCGGGATAGGTGATGTTCAGATGGAAGGACGTCATACCGCCCATGGATTGACCGGTGGTATAGATGCGGTCGGGATCGATGGCGTAGGTGGACATCAGGTATTCGATGAGGCGGACATCGGTTTCCACCTGGGAGGACACATAGAAGTTGTCATCCACGATCGTCTCCGTGAAGATGGGGATGACGATAATGCACGGATGCTTGGCCTGCTCCTCTGCCGTGGCCCAGATGACACCGCCCCAGCCCTGGGTCAGGACGGCCTCTGCGCCCTTTCCGACGACGCTGGAATCAGGGATGAACTGCAAGAGCGGATACAGATTGTCCTCGTCATAGTCTGCGGGAAGGAAGAGCTGATACTGGAGTGTGTTGCCATTTTGTGGGTCGACATAGGTCATGAGCTGAAAGCTCCCTGAAACTTCGGAGAGGATAGCCTGCAGCGCACTGTCGCCGGATTTGTCGGCCATACCGCCCATGCCGCCGCGTCCTCCGCCTCCAAAGCCGCCGCGTCTTCCGGGCCCCTCGGCGGTGGCGAGGCAGGCTGTCATGAGCAGGATACAGGTGAGAATCAGGGAAAGCGTCTTTTTCATTTCGATTCACCTCTCGGCATTTTCTGAGATACCCGGACTTATGCCGTGGGCTGCACGATACCTCATGGGGTAGGATAGCACACAAACCTTAAACCAGCCTAAATTCAGGCGCGAAAAAGCCCACAGAGCCGAAGCTCTGTGGGCAGAAGATGACGACTTATTCGCCAAGCACTTCACTGGCAAGCGCATTGCCGGCAACATAGCCGAACACGAAGGCATCGCCTGTGCCGGAGCCGTCCACACGCTTGGTGCCGTGGAAGCCGCCGGTCACCTCGCCTGCAGCATAGAGGCCGGGGATGACCTGCTCATCCTGGTTGAGCACCTGGGTCTTTTCATTGATCAGCACGCCGCCCATCATGTAATGTGCGCCGACACCGAAGGCGTAGCCATACAGCTTGCCTTCGATCTTCTTGAGGGTAAAGGGAAGACGCTCAAACTGGCTGTCTGCACCGTTTTCGCAGTCCGCATTCCATTTTTCGATGGTTTCCGCAAGAGCGGTACCGTCCAGTCCGAAGAGGGCAGCCAGTTCCTCGGCGGTATCGGCGGATTTCACCAGGCCGCGCGCTTCCAGCTTCTTCAGATCATCATTCATGTCGCTCTCGCCGAAGATGACAAAGGCATGCTCCTGGGCGAGGGTGCCTTCGGTGGAGGGATCAAAGCCCTCGGTGGTATAGCGCTGGGCATCCTGATTGACAAACAGGGCAGTCGTCATAAATCCGCCGGGCATGGCCATGGGAGGCAGCCAGGTGTCACCGACCGGGACATGGGGGAAGAGCTGCATCTCGGCCATATCCACCGTCTTTGCGCCGACAGCCTGTGCCATGACGATTCCGTCGCCGGTGGTGGGCGCCGTTTCATCGGTGATGGCATACTGAAGGTCCGGGCGATAGGAAACGACCATGTCGTGATTCTGACCGAAACCGCCGGTGGCGAGCAGGACGGCTTTTCCGGTGAAGGTGACTTCACTGCCGTCTGCGGCCTTAGCTTTGACACCGTTTACGCGGCCGGAGTCATCGCATGTGAGCTCGGTGGCCTCAGTGTTCACATACAGCTTGACACCTGCCCCGTCAAGGGATTCGGACATCACGGAGATCAGGGTGTTGGCGGTATAGCCTGCGGCGTCGGCACGCATCATGAACAGGTCGCCGCCGGAGGGATGATCCTCACCGACACTGGCAAAGGGATCGGAGGGGTCGACACGTTCTCCGTCGGGGCCCTTGAACTCTACGCCATAGGTTTCGGAGAACCAGTCAATGGTCTTACCGCTGTTTTCCACATAGGCAGCTACCAGGTTTTCCCGTCCGCCCCACTGCATCTGTGCCTTGGTGAGGAGCTCTGCGCTTGCATAGGGCAGGCCTTCCTGTACCTTCGCGCCGGCAGCGTTAATGCCCATCTGGGAGCAGAGGCTGTTGCCGCCGATGACGCCGGACTTTTCGATCACGATGACGGAGGCACCCTCCTGGGCAGCCTTCATGGCGGCGGTCATACCGGCGCCGCCGGCACCGACAATAATGATATCGGCATCGGTGACATCGTAGACAACTTTGGTTTCTTCGCCTTGTACCGGGACAGCCTTCAGCGCATCCACATCGCCGCCTGCCTGCTCAACGCAATCCTCCAGGGCTTCGATGAAGGCACCGGAGGAGAGGGTGGCGCCGGATACGGCATCCACGGCCAGGGACTGGTTGCTCAGTACGGAGGAGGTCAGCTGCTCGATGGCAGCGTCGCCGATGGTCGGGGTTTCCTCGTGTGCCACTTCGATTCCGGTGATGGCGCTCTCGGAGAAGGTCGAGGTCACGGTTACTTCACCGTTGCGGCCCATAGCGGTGGCGCTGTAGGTGCCGGGATTGCTGAACGTGCCTTCTGCGAGGGAGGCGGGGACAGAGAGAATGACAATGGAAGCATTGGAAGCGATTCTCACAAGGCGGAGCACCAGAAGATATACCGGAGAGATGCCGGACAGGTCTCTGATCGAACAGGTCATTGAGGCCGGAAGACATGCGCCCAGCGGCGGCAACAATCAGACCACCCATCTTATGGTCTTTACCGATCCGGACAAGCTGCAGGTGCTATCCGGTTTGGTACAGACGGCTTTTGCGGGGATGGAGATCACAGAGGGCATGTACGGTTCACTCAAGAACTCCATCCAAGCCTCCAAGAAAGGCGGCTATGTCTTCTACTATGGCGCGCCGGTTCTGATTGTGACGGCAAACAAGAAAGGCTACGGGAATGCGATGGCCGACAGCGCCTGCGTCCTGGAGAATATGATGATCGCCGCCAGCGCGCTGGATCTCGGCGCATGCTGGATCAATCAGCTGCACTGGCTGGACGAGGAGGAAAGTGTCCGCGCATACTTGGAAAAAGCCGGTCTGGGAGAGGATGAAACGATCACCGGCGGGCTGATCCTGGGTATTCCTGAGGGCGGAAAGCCCGCGCGCGAGCCTGCTCTCAGGAAGGGCAACCCTGTGACATGGACCTGAGGCGAAAGACAATTCGCCTTGGCCGAAGAGAAGGGAAAAGCAGCTGTAGCTTTCGCGCCACAGCTGCTTTTGCGATTTTCCGGATGCGATGTAGGGAAGAGAACGTTACAGGGATGCGATTTTCCTCGCCTGCTCTTTTCTGTAGGCGAAGATGACATACACCACAGCACATACCTCCGCAACCCACATGGCAGTCCAGGCGACAGGCAGGCCGAAGACTGTCTTGAAGAGGGCAAAGCACGGAAGCAGAAGGAGGACCTGACGAAGTGCGGTGCCCAGCATGTTGATCACGCCGTTGCCAAGGCCCGAGGCACACATGCCAAGGACGGTTGTCACTGCGGTGAAGGCATAGGTAAGGGAGATGATACGCACGGCCGGAACGCCCAGGGTGAGGAGCTCGGAGGTAGCGTTAAAGAGGGAGAGAAGCTGACGTGGGAGGGCCATGAAAAGCACTGTCCCTGCAAGACCGATCCCGATTCCCCAGGTGACCGCCGTCTTTACGGTCTCCTTGATGCGAGAGGCGTTCCTTGCACCAAAGTTATATCCGATGATGGGGAGACAGGCCTGCCCCAGCCCGTTCATGGGCATGAAAAGGAAACTCTGGAGCTTGAAATAGGCACCGAAGAAGGCGACAGCCGTTCCGCCCGCAAGGAGGGCGTTCATCCCGAAATTCATCACGGAGCCCATCGCCTGCATGATGATGGTGGGCAGTCCCACCCGGTAGATGGCTGCGACCATCTTCCGCTCCATCCGAAAACCGCGGAAGGTGATCTTAACCTCGGGGTTGCAAAAGATGTTCAGCAGGAAGGCGGTCAGGGCGCCCAGCCATTGGCCGATTACGGTTGCAATGGCGGCACCCCGTATGCCCATGGAAAGCGTGAAGATAAAGATGGGATCCAGGATGATGTTGGTCAGGGCGCCGACGATGAGGGAGACCATGCTCAGGCCCGTTTTGCCCGAAGCCTGCAGAAAACGCTGGATCATGGTCTCCAGAAAGGAGCCTGTGCAAAGCATCGTGACGATGCGAAGATAGTCCGCGCACATCTGCGCTGTCTCGGCATCCTTGGTCATCGCCCCGGCGATGGGACGGGCGAAGAAGAGACCGACGAGGATAAAGATGCAGGAGCTGAGCGCGGAAAGCACAAGGCCTGTGGCCGCCCCCTTGCTGACCTCCTTCAGGTTCTTCTGTCCCAGGAGCCTGGAGAGCAGGGCGTTGATGCCCACCGCGGTACCTACACCCAGTGCGATCATCAGGATCTGCACGGGATAGGCCAGGGAGGTGGCGGTCAGCGCCTTCTCGGAGATGGCGGAAACGTAGATACTGTCGACAATGTTGTAGAGCGATTGGACCAAAAGGGACAGCATCAGCGGCACTGCCATGGAGAGCAGAAGCTTGGGGATGGGCATGACGCCCATCTTATTTTGTTTTCCCTGCATTGGAATGCGCCTCCTTGAACGCACGGAAGGAGGCGGCGGGTTCTCCCGCTGCCTCCATGTGGATGAACGTGATTTACTTTGCGGCGGCCGCGTTTTCACCGGCTACCTTGCCGTAGTAGAAGATCTCTGCGTAATTATCGCCATGGACACGGTCTGCGCCCTCAAGGCCACCGGTGACCTCGCCTGCAGCATACAGTCCGGGAATGACCTGCCCGTCCGTATTGAGCACGTGGGCATCGGCATCAATGACCAGACCGCCCATTGTCTGCTGTACCTTGTTGGCATACTTGACGATGGCAAACGGTGCGTTTTCGATCTTGCCGTGGAAATCGGTGCGGCCGAAGTCAGGATCGACACCCGCATCTACATAGCCGTTGAACTTGTCGACCGTCTCCTGAAGCTTGACGGGATCCAGTCCGGACATCTCGGCCACTTCCTCAAGAGTATCCGCGATGAAAACGGACTTCTTGGGCGCCATGCCGCCCTGCCAGCGCTCGGCAGATTCTGCGTCGCCGACAAGATAGTAGAACTGGCCTTCCTCCTGGCGTGCAGCCAGCGTGACAGCGTCGTACGGGCCAAGCTGAGAATCGTCCGCAATGCGCTGCGCATCAGCATTGACGGCCATCTTGGCGGACATGGCGGTCATGATGGAGGGCACCAGAGCGAAGTCCTCAAGGGCCGGGAAGGGGAAGACCTGGATGAACTGCATATCGACGGTGTCCGCGCCGATCGCCTGTGCCATCTCAATGCCAAGGCCGGTAGCGCCCTTGCCCTCGGAGGAGGGGGTGTCCACGGTGATGGCATAGCGGTTATCATATTTGGCGATCATTTCCGGATTGGAGCCAAAGCCGCCGGTGGCGAGAATGACACCCTTTTGGGCAGTGTAGGTGACGTCGTTTCCTTCAGTATCCTTGGCTTGGACGCCGACGACGCGCTCACCTTCCAGTAGCAGGGAGGTAGCGGTGGTGAGGTAGTCAATGCGGACACCGCGCTTTTGGGCGGTATCGGTCATGGTGTTGGTAAAGCCTACACCCTCACCGGTCGGTGTCAGAGAACGGATATCAAAGGGTTCGTCCTCAAAGGTTACACCGGAGGCGAGCAGGAAGTTGTACACATCCATGGTGTTCTCATAGGCAGGACGGGTCAGGTGCAGGAAAGCATGGGCCTCCACGCCGTCGCGGTCCGGACCGGGAGTAAGGATAACATTCACGTAGTGCTCAATCAGCATGCGCTCCACGGAGTCAAAATCTGTGGTGTCGTCGCTTGCCAGATAGTCGGTGACCTGCTTTTGGAGGGTCACAAGCACATCGGCGTATTCGCCGAAATCGGCAGGATCGTAGGTCAGGAAGGTGCGCAGCCGCTCTTCCAGGGCTTCATCACGCTGACCGGGGACATTGTCCCATTCGGGGTTGATCACAGAGTAGTGGACGGCGGAAATCTTGGCGGTACCGCCGGAGGTCTCCTGGCTTTCCAGAAGGATGACGCTCGCGCCCTGATCGGCCGCGCTGATGGCTGCGGCCAGACCTGCGCCGCCGGCACCCACCACGATCACGTCGGCGGTATTGCCCTCGACTGTCGGGGCGGCCTCTTCGGCGACAGCCTTGCCCTGTGCCAGGTCAAGCGCCAACTGAGCGGCGGTGATCACGGCCTGGCTGGTGGCGGTAGCGCCGGTGATGCTGTCGATCTCGGCGCTCTGCGCGGCGAGGATGGCATCCTTATACTCATCGGCGTGTGCACCGCCGATCTCGGGCGTTTCATTGGAGACGTCAATCTCCACATCGGTGATACTCTTTTCGTCGACCGTGACCGTCACGGTCACCTCGCCTATACCCGTGCCTTTTCCGGTATAGGTTCCGGGGGTATACTGCGCGCTCTCGGCGCATGCAGACACGGAGCCTACGGCAAGGAGCAGAGCAGTGCATATGGCTGTAATTTTCTTCATGCTAGGGTCCTCTTTTCTTCGCTTATTCCAGGGTCAGACCGGTCAGATCAAAGGTGTAGACCAGATCGGGAGCATTCTCATAGTGAATGGTGACCTCCAGGGAGGAGCCTTCATGTACGGGAAGCACACCGCTGAGGAAGGGATCGGCAATCACCATATCGCCAATCTTGAACAGCTCCTGACGGATGAAGGCATCCATTCCGTCCTTGGTGTCATTTTCGCCGTTGGCGACGATCTCGGTGGAGACAACGGAGATATCTTCCTTGGCTACACCCTTGATCATCCAGGGCAGGAAGTGTGTGCCTTCGCTCTGGCCGACGGAGGCGGCATCAATGACCTTGAGGGTGCCGCTTGCGGTGACCGTGTAATGGATGGCAGCCTCTGTGGTTTCAGTGCGCTCGTGGGCATACGTAATGTTCTCGGCATAGTCTGCGACGCGGGCAAAGGATTCGGGATAGACGGAAGCGTAGGTGTCATTGAGCACCATGACCTTGGGAGCTTCCACGCGGTACCCGTGGGTGTTTTCGGAGATCTCCTCTCCGACAGCGGCGCGTACGGTGTAGTCACCGATCATGCGCGGTGTGCCCTCGGTGTAGGTCTCGTCGGACGCATCTGCGGCCTTGTACTGGAAGACGGGTTCTTCCACGGTTTCGCCGTCCTGGGTGGCGATGAATAACTTGGCAACGTTGTTGTTCATGCTGAGGAATTCGGCTGCGAGATCATCGCCTACCATGTACCAGTAGTGCGTGTCGGGACTCTCGATGCCTTCCTTCGCCTCCGGGTTGATCTCCAGCAGGACATCGGCCAGTGCGGTTGCGCCAAACAGGGACGATACGCCCATGACGGTGGCCAGAGACAGTGCCAGTACCTTGTGTTTCATATGAGTTACCCCTTCCCATTCCTGTTTCCGGTGATATGGTTTCCACCGGATTTCACAATCATTATAAAGTTATATCTATCCTCGACCAAACCGAATTTCGATCTACTTTATTGCATAAATCGGGATAAAAATCCCCGGAATCACTAGGGGTCCGGGGAAAGAGCGGACAAAGTGGATCAGGATTGTGCTGTGTTCAGCTCTTTGTAGGTCCGAAGGATAATGACCAGGGAGAGCACGAAGGTCAGGATGTCTGCCACGGGGAAGGAGTAGAGGACACCGTTCAGTGCGAAGAGGAGAGGCAGAAGGATCGGAAGGAATACGCCGAAGATGATCTCACGCACAAGGGAGAGAATCATGGATTCCTTGGCCTTACCTATAGCCTGCAGGAAGATGAAGGTGCCCTTGTTGACCATGGCAAGGGGCATCTTGCACAGATAGATGCGGAAGCAGCGGATGGCGAACTGAGTGTAGTATTCGCTTTCGTTGGCCGCACCGAATATGTTGATGAGGCCTCTGGGGAAGACTTCCACAATGAACAGGGCGATGCAGCCGATGATGGCCTCCGCTGCCAGAAGATAGGTGAAGAGGGTCTTCACACGGTCATGCCGCTTGGCCCCGATGTTGTAGCCGACAACCGGGATGCATCCCGTGGAAAGCCCCACGGAGATGGAGATGGCAATCTGGAAGAACTTCATCACAATGCCCAGCACGGCCAGCGGGATCTGGGTATATTGGGGCTGGCCGAAAACAGGATCCAGAGCACCCCACTTGGCGGTGGAGTTCTGCACGGCGGCCATGGAGACGACCAGGGAAGCCTGAGAGAGGAAGCTCGTGATGCCCAGCGGGAGGAACTTCTTCATGAGCTCGGGATAGATGCCGAAGCTCTTTTTCTCCAGCCTAACGGCCTTCATAT
Organism: Clostridia bacterium; assembly: GCA_017476845.1. GTDB lineage: Bacteria > Bacillota > Clostridia > Christensenellales > Aristaeellaceae > UBA2943. The sequence goes on along the minus strand of JAFUZB010000075.1, from coordinate 6,255 downwards.
GACACAGATACCAGATGGCCAGAACGGCAGTGAGCACCTGGCCGAGAACCGTCGCGATGGCGGCGCCCGCCATGCCCATGTGCAGGGGATAGATGAACAGCCAGTCCAGGATGATGTTGGTCACGGCGCCTGCGACGGTGGAAACCATGGCAAAGCGCGGGCTGCCGTCGGAGCGGATGATGGGGTTCATGGCCTGCCCGAACATGTAGAAAGGCATGCCCACCGTGATCCAGAAGAAGTACTCCTTGGCCAGGGCAAAGGTTTCCTCGTTGACCCTGCCGCCAAACAGGGTGAGAATGGGCTCGGAGAGCAGGAGATAGAGCAGAGTGACAAGGATGCTGGAGCCCACCGTGAGCACGACAGCATTGCCGATGGTCTTGTGTGCGTCCTTCTGGTTCCTCTGCCCCAGGAGAATGCTGACGTAGGCGCAGGCGCCGTCGCCGATCATGACCGCGATGGCGAGGGCCAGAACGGTCATGGGGAAGACCGTGGTGTTGGCGGCGTTGCCAAAGGAGCCCAGGTAATCGGCATTGGCGATGTAGATCTGGTCGACAATATTGTACAGTGCCGCGACGACAAGGGAGATGATGCAGGGAATGGCAAACTTTCGCATCAGCTTGCCGGGCGTTTCTTTCACCAGAAAGTCATTGGATCTCACTTCAGACATGGGTGCTTTCCTCCATATGGTCAGATGACAGATGATTGCTGTTACGCGCTTGGAAGATCGAAGCTCTCCGAAGCGCTTTTCAGATACTCGGGGATGGGGATGCGCAATGGACACGCGGGGAGACATGCACCGCACGATGTGCACAGATGCGCCTTCCCCTTGCCTTTGCCCTCCGTCACGCGCTTGTACAGCCCCTTGGCGCTTTCCTGGGCACCAAAGAGCAGTACTTCGTTGAGGGCGCTGAAGATTTCGGGAATAGCGATATGCTGCGGGCAGGAGGCGTCGCACCTGTGGCACATATCGCAGGGGACATGCGGGAGATCGGCAAAGGCCTGTATGGCACGCACAAGCGTGTCCTGATCGGCCTTGGACAGGCACCTTGGCTCTTGGGCCAAAGCCAGGTTCTCTTGCAATTCCTTTGCACTGGATGCGCCGGTGAGTACACACGCTACGCCCTGAAGGCTCGCGGCAAAGCGCAGGGCCCATTGCATGTAGGGTATCTTCGTATCCGATGTGTCCAGGATGGCTCGGATGCTTTCCGGGGGCAGAGCGAGGGCGCCTCCGCGGGCGGGACTCATGACGGTGATGGGCACACCGTGTTTAAGCGAGGTCTCGTAGTTCTCCTTTGCCCGTACCTCGGGACTGTTCCAGTCGGCATAGTTGATCTGCAGCTGCACGCTGCCGATCCCGGGGTGAGTGGTGAGCAGGCGATCCAGCAGCTCGGGGGTCGCGTGATAGCTCATGCCGTATTGCCGGATTTTCCCGGAGGCTTTCAGCGCCTCCATATAGTCCCAGAGATGGTAGGCATCATAGGTTTGGTAGTTATCCAGCCGCACCGCGTGCATCAGGTAGGCATCGAAATAGCCGGCACCGGTTCTCTCCAGACTGGTCTGAAACTCGGCTTTGGCACTTGCCTCGTCACGGCATGCCATCCAGGCGACCAGCTTAGTGGTCAGTGTGTAGCTTGCACGGGGATAACGGTCGGCGACCGCCGCTTTGAATGCGGCCTCCGATTGGCCGCCGTCGTACATGAATGCGGTGTCAAAATGATGGGGACCGGGGGTGGACATGTAGAGATCGACCATGCGGTTCACTTCCGCCTGGTCGATGCTTCCGTCTGCTAACTTGGGCAGGCGCATCATTCCGAAACCAAGATAGGCGGGGGATTCGTCCGGGTTCCTGAATAAAACGCTCATTTCGTCTTCTCCTCTGTGGGGCGTAAACATAAGAAGACACATGCGACGTATCGCGAAGCGTCTCTTCGCAATCGCCGCATGTATCTATGATTCACTCCGGGTTTTCTATGTCGTAGGTGGGAAGTGACCTGTATTTGTGCAGCACCAGGAAGGAACATACCCCGGTTAATGCAAGCGCGGCAAGCGCAAGCAGATCGGTGTATCCGGTCCAGCTCTGGATGCAGGAAACGATGGCGGCGAGGACCGCGACCGCGGTGAGGATGAGATGGAAGAGACAGGAGAGGCGGATCATGTGATCGACTCCTTCAAAGTCCCGCTGAAGCATCTGCTCCTTGGCGCGCAGGAAGCGCACCACGCCAATGATTTCTGCGGCCAGGGCCACCAGAGCGGCTGTGGCCGCAAAGGATACCCAGTTGTGGCGCGTAACCCCGGTAGGGATCATGCCGCCCGCAAGGGACAGCACAGTACTCAGAAGCAGGAGCAGCAGCATCTGCCACCCTGTCTTTTTCAGGATCTCTTTAGGTGCGTTCCAACCGTACCATCGGGTATTGGCAGTAAAGCGTGGCATACAGGTCACCTCGATATAAGCGTGTTAAGCGTGATACAGCTTTTCGGCATTCCCGTGCAGGATCTGCTCCTTGTCCTCCTCGGAGATATCCAGGGAGCGGACAAAGTCTGCACCCTCCAGGAGCCAAACGGGGCGGACCGGGTAGGAGGTGCCAAACACGATGTGGTCGGCCCCCAGGGTCTTGACCGCACACTCCAGCTGGTCCTTTCCCCAGGGCTGGGCATGGCTCATCTCAAAGAAGATGTTGTTTTTCAGCTGCTCTACCACCAGCTCGTTATCGTCCTTGAAACGGCTGACGGCCTCCTGAACCTTGGGGCGCTTCGGGAACCAGAGGCTTGTGTAGGCGAAGAACCCGCCGCCCAGCATGGAATGCACCAGCTTGACGTTGGGATATTTCGTAAAGAAACCGCTGAACAGCTCCCGGCCGATGGCAGTGGCCTGGTCGATGCAGCGGCCGTAGCTGCGGCGCAGGTTGGTATAGGCCGTCAGGCTGTCGTACTGCACGGGCACCGGGGTATGATGCACATAGCAGGTGACGCCCCGCTCGTTCAGGTAGGCGAAGAAAGGCGCAAACGCCTCGTCATCCAGGTACAGATTGCCGTAATGGGCGGAAAGCTGCAGCCCGCCGAAATGGAGCTCGTCCAGACAGCGGTCGATTTCCTTGAATACGGCAGGCGTTCCCTGGGGCGGCACCACACCAAGGCCCACCATACGCCCTTCGGAAGCTTTGACATGTTCGGCCATGCCGTCATTAAACAGGCGGCACATATCCAGGCTCATCCATTCCTGCTGGCAGGAAAGCTTGAGGACGGCCTTGTCGATCCCGGCCTTGTCCATGTCACCCAACTGCTTTTCCAGGCGGTAGTCGCCCTGCACATAGTTGAGGTTCTCGCTGCCCACCGGCTTTTCGATCACGTACTGCTTAATGCCCGTCTCGTCACTCACCTTGAGATAGCCCTTCATGTTGTACTGCACGGGAATCTCGGCGAGGAACTTCTCTGCGAGTGCATCGTCTGTAAACAGCTCCTCCGGGAACCAGTACAGGTTGGCGTCTATCACTTTACTCATGCACTGCACCTCTCACTTCTCTTGGGGATCGAAAATCTTGGTCGTGTCGTACACAATGGCAAACGGTTCCTCGCCATAGATGCGTTTGGTGGTCTGCTGCTGCTCATTCCAGCGCAGATCCTCCACACTTCCGTCGCTGCCCTTTTTCTGGTTTTTCGGTCCGTCGCCGGGATGGGGGAGCTTGCGCTTCCAGATAATGTGTCCCATTTCGTCGGTCTGCTCCCAGTTGTTGAAGGGAGGATCCGTGCGGGGGGCACCCTCGGCGCCCGCGAGGATGGCTTTGCAGTTGTCATACAGCTTCTGTACGATATCAGGGTCGGCCTGTCCGGGTCCGCCCCAGACAGCGTCGTAATCCTTGCGGAAGGGGAGAAGGTTTTCGCTCAGCCTTGCCCAGTTCTCCACCGTGTTGTTGAGGGCCTTGCCAAAGGGCATGCCGTACTCATCGCCTGTGAAGAGAAGTCTCCCAGTTTTGTCCAGGAGCACGATGCTTCCCACGGCGTGGTCGGGCATCTTGAAGACCGTAAGATCACGTCCCTTGAGCGGAATGGTGTCCCCGTCCTCCACGATCTGCACGGTGTAGTTCCTGGGGAAATGAATGCCCTCAAAGCTGGGGAAGGGCTGTGTGGCCAAGGGAACGGATTCTGCTGCCATGTAGACCAGATCAAAGTAGCCGTCATTGGCGGTGTGGTCAAAGTGGTGATGGGTGTTGATGATCCTTGGTACGGGATGGCCGATCAGCTTTTCGCAGTATTCGCGGATGTTGCCGGCGCCGTAGCCGCTGTCAATGAGGATGGCATCGCCCTCCTCACCCTCCAGCAGATAGGAGAAATCGCCGTCGGAGAGGATGCGCCAGGTTTTGGGTGCAATCTCGATTGTGCGGTAATAGGGCTCGCTCATGGGCGTGCGGTTGCCCTCCTCGTCTTCCAGCAGGATGTTGCTCTTGCAGGAAAAGTCAAACCATTTAATCTCGCTCATGGTCTTGTCCTTTCTTAAAAACCCGGACGGAAGCTTCGCCTCCGCCCGGGCTTGCTGTAGTTACAGTATGTCCTGATTGAGCTCCCGGGCACGGCAGCAGGAGATGTAGTGATTGGGCAGAATCTCCTCCAGCTGCTGGGGCTGCTTGCAGGCCTCGGTGGCATAGGGGCACCGGGCGGCAAAACGGCAACCGGGCTTGGGGTCAATGGGGCTGGTGATTTCTCCCTGGAGCTTGATGCGCTCGTGGGGGTGATCGATGTCGGTGCTGGGGATGGCAGAGAGCAGGGCCTTGGTGTAGGGATGCAGGGGCTTTTTGAACAGCTCCTTGGCAGGGCTCGTCTCAACCAATTGTCCCAGATACATCACGCAGATATCGTCGCTGATGTGGCGCACCACGCTCAGATCGTGGGTGACAAACATGTAGGTGAGGCCCTGCTTTTCCTGCAGGTCCTGCAGAAGGTTCAGCACCTGTGCCTGGATGGACACGTCCAGTGCGCTCACCGGTTCGTCGCAGACGATGAAATCGGGGTTCAGGCTCAGGGCGCGGGCGATGCCGACGCGCTGGCGGCGGCCGCCGTCGAGCTCGTGGGGATAGGCGTGGCGCAGCCGCTCGTCAATGCCCACCAGCTGCATCAGCTCATCGGTTTTCTGGTCGATCTCGGCGCGTGTCTTGTAGCGCTTGGAGAGCTTGAGCGGCTCGCGGATGACGTCCTCGACCGTCTGGCGGGGGTTCAGGGAGGAATAGGGATCCTGGAAGACGATCTGCATCTTCTCGTTGATCTCATGCATCTGCTTTTTGTCCACATGCGTGATATCCTTGCCGTTCATGAAGATCTGGCCGTCCGAGCTCTCCAGAAGGTGGATGATCGTACGTCCCAGCGTGGACTTGCCGCAGCCGGACTCTCCGACCACGCCCATGGTCTTTCCCTTCTCAATCTTGAAGGAGATATCGTCCACGGCGTGCAGGGTGCCCTTGGGGGTGTTGAAATACTTTTTGAGGTGTTTGACCTCGATCATCGGCGTACTCACTTGGCACCCTCCTTTTCCTTGGCGATTTCATCCAGGCGGCAGCAGCGGCACAGATGTCCGTCCCCAATGTCCGTGAGCGGAATGTGTTCCTTCCTGCAGGCCTCCGTGGCGTGGGGGCAGCGGGGATGGAACGCACAGCCCTTGGGCAGATCGGCGGGGTTCGGCGGCAGACCCTCGATGGGGGAGAGACGCTCGACATCGCTGTTGAGGTCAGGAAGCGAACCGAAAAGGCCGATGGTGTAGGGATAGCAGGGATTGTGGAAGATCTGTTCCTTGGTACCGTATTCCATGATCTCGCCGGCATAGATGACAGCCACCGTATCGCAGACCTCGGCCACGATGCCAAGGTCATGGGTGATCATGATCATGGAGGTATTCAGCTTCTGCTTGAGGTCGTTGATCATGTCCAGCACCTGGGCCTGAATGGTCACGTCCAGGGCGGTGGTGGGCTCGTCGGCCAGGAGCAGGGTGGGGCTGCAGGCGAGGGCCATGGCGATGACCACGCGCTGCTTCATGCCGCCGGAAAACTGATGCGGATATTCATAGTAGCGCTCGCCGGGGATGCCGACCATCTCCAGCATCTTCTTGGCCTTCTCCGTGGCCTCATGCTTGGAGCAGTGCTCGTGGAGGTGTACGACCTCTGCGATCTGCTCGCCCACGCGCATGATGGGGTTGAGGGCTGTCATGGGGTCCTGGAAGATCATGGAGATCTCCTTGCCGCGGATCTTCTGCATGTCCTCCTCGCGGATCTT